>NZ_JBOBDM010000010.1:0-108602 GCF_050586605.1 Pseudomonas sp. ES1
CCAGGCCCGAGGGCGTGTAGGCGTATTCGGTCGTGTTGCCCAGCGGGTCGGTGGCTTCAATCAGGTTGCCCTTGAGATCGTAATCACGCAGCCACAGGCCACCTTCGGCATCGCGGATCTTGATCGGATGGCGACGGTCGTCATAGGCGATGTGGACCTTGCTGTGGTCGGCACGGATATGGCGGATGACGCTGCCTTGATCGTCGTAGTCGTAGCGGTCTTCGCTGCCGTCCGGATGAACATGACGCACGAGCTTCTTGCGCTCGTCGCGGAACAACCATTCCGAGCGCTCGTCGGGGTAGCGGATGCGATAAAGATGCCCCTGGATGTCGTAGTAGTACCAAGTCTCCTGGCCGTGGGCGTCGGAGACGTAGGTAAGGCGAATGTTCTCGTCCCACTCGAGCTTCGTGTCGAAGCTGCCATCGTCGGCCCACTCGCGAATGGCCTTGGCGTCAAAGGCACTGCCATCCCATTGCAGGTTCATGCCGCGACCGGTGCGGTCGGTGTACCGAGTCACCAGGTGATGCTGGTACTGGTAGTGCCAGGCCGCGCCGTTCTCGTCCTGGGCGGCAGTCAGATCGCCTTGGTCATCGTAGTGGTAGGCGCACAGCTGACGCAGCGGCTGGCCGTCGCGCATTTCCCACAGGCCGGTGATATGGCCGTGGTCGTCGATCAGTGTGCCGAGGTGGCGCAGCACATCCTTCACGTCACCCTGGAAGGTAATGATGTCGGACAGCACCGGCCGGCCTTGGTGGCGATGCTCGTAATGCAGCATGCAGCCGGCGTCGTTCCCCAGCAGGATCTTGCGCAGGTAATAGCGATCGCCCACGCGCAGGTAGTACTCCTTGCGCACGAAACCACGGCAGATCACCAGTTCCTCTTCGCTGCTGCGCACCAGCAGCAGGTCTTCGATGGCGTTGAACAGCGCCTTGCCGACCTTGGGCAGGTCGAAGGCATGGCTGCGACCGTCGTGGTCATGGAACACCAGGCCCTTGGCCGCCACGTCGATACGGGTAGTGAATTCGGTGACCCAGCGCGCCCCGAGGCTGCCCTGGTCATATTCGGCCAGGCGCGAGTGATAGGTCCGCTGCCATTCGATGGGGAAGGGTCCAGGCAAACTGAAATCGGTATGCAGGATGAACTCGGAACCCAGCGAGAAACTGATGCTATGGCCGGTCCGGGCCTTCGGCTCGGGTGGGCAAGGGGGACGCTTGGGGCTCGGCGTCTGCTCAGCCGGCGCCTGCCGGCCACTGACCGCCAACTGCCCCTTGCCTTGCTCGCGCTCCACCTGGGTCACGGTATCCGGCTTGACCACCCCTGGCTGGCCGTTCCTGTTGCGCTTGCGAAAGCCCTTTACCGCGCCGTCCAACACGTTGAGCATCCAGCTGATGCTCATCTGCGTGCCCGGGTCGGCCAGCTTGTTCAACTGCTGGGCCATCTCCGGGCCCAGGGCGCGCAACTGGCCGGTGTTGGCCAGCACCTTGGTCTTGATTTCGTCCGGCAGCAGCTTGCTCGTCGCGCTGTTGGCCAGGCCCTTGCCGGCAGCCTTGTAGGCGCTGTGTACCGCACCGAAGAAATTGCTGATCGCGGTCTTGGGGTCGTAGAGCAACTGATCGCTCGCCGCCGCCATCTGCTGGCTCGCCGCCGCTTTGTCGCCTTTGGCATCAAGCTGGCCGAGCACCACCTTCTCCAGGCCATCGGCGATCTCGCCGGTCACCTTGGTGCCGAGCGCACCGGCGTCGGCGAGGATCTCGGCAATCTTCGGCTGGGCCTGTTTGACGAAGTCGTCGATGGTGCCGGCGATGGTGGCGTTGAGGTGCCCGCTCAATACCGTGATCAGCGAATCGCCCAGCAGCATCTTGGCGCTGTTGCGCAGCTCCTGGCGCACCAGGAACAGCGTTGGCCGCAGGCTCATGCGCGCCGCGGCCATGGTCGGCGGCGTCGGCAGCACGCCGATCAGGTTGATGCCCAGGCTCACCCAGTCGAGCAACTGGCGGTTCTTGCTCTTGACCAGGGTCACCACGTCGCCCAGGGCGTCGACCAGGGCCATGATGTTGCCGACCACCGGCAGTGTGCCGGCGACGCTCTTGATCCGTTCGAGGGTAACGTAGCCGCCGCTGACCGATTGCAGCCAGGCGTCGAAGGCCGCGGCGCCACGGCCGACGTCCTTGACATCGATGGTGTTGAGCGGGGCGACGGCGACCTGGGATTCGCGCTGCTTGGTTTCGCCGCTCATGCCAGCGCCTCGCTGTCCAGCGGGCGCTTGGCCTGTTTTCCAGGGGTGACGGCCATCTTGGCGCGTGTTGCCATGTGCAGCTCTCCATGCGTGAACGTGGTCGCCCGGCGGGATCCAGCCAGGTCGAAACGGGGCTGGAAAAGATACCGAGGCGGTTCACAGGGAGGGCGTCAGGTATTTCTTGAAGAGTTGAGGGGCGATTCCTGCGTGGCGGCTGGATAATTCCTACAAGCAGCAGAGGCAGATAAATGGCCTCTGATCATCAATGGGCCGGCAGAAAATGGTCAGCCCAACCCAGGCTGATGCATGCAGGCGTTCAGGTCTTCGAGAAACGCCTGCAGGATCGGCGGTGGCGATACCCCGCGGCGGGTGATGACGTCGAACGGCGAGGTCAGGTCCAGGCTGCTGGCGCCCAGGCGGCGCATGTCGCCGGTCTTCACCCACTGCTCGGCGAAGTGCACCGGCAAAAAGCCGATGTAGGCGCCGGAAATGATCAGGATCGCCGCCGCCTCGATGTTCTCCACGGTGGCGGCGGCCTTGTTCACGCCCAGTTGCTCCAGGTCGTATTGCTGCATGTAACCGCGCACGACGATATGGCAGCCGCGCACCTCTTCCAGCAGGCGGCCATTGCTTGCCTTGCTCCCATACAGCGGGTGGCGCCGGCCGCAGTACAAGCCCAGGGCTTCGTCATACAGCGGCAGGTAGGACAGCCCCGGCACCCGCAGGGGGAAATGGCCGATGGCCAGGTGCAGACGGCTGTCCAGCACCCGCTCTTCCAGCTCCGCCGGGGCGCCGATGTAGATGTGCAGGTGGGCATCGTGCCCGCGCGAGACGAAGCGCTGGGTGGTACGCGGCAGCGGCGAGGCGGCGTCGGTCAGGGTCGAGTCGATGATGCCCAGGTTGAGCTTGCCGCTGATGTGCTGCTTGAGCACGTCGGCGTCCAGGCAAAAACTCTCCACCGCGCTGAGCAGGCGCAGGGTGGCCTCATGGATGGCCACCCCTTGCTCGGTCAGGCGAAAGCCGCTGCGCCCGCGCTGGCACAGCTTGACCCCCAGGCGGGTTTCCAGGTGGGTCATCTGTTCGCTGATGGTCGACTGGCCGGCGTTCAGCGCGGCCTGGGCTGCGGAAAAGCCGCCGCACCTGACGATGGTGGTGAATACCCTGAGAAGCTTCAGATCGACATCGTGGAGCTGGATCACCCTGGCCTCCTGGGCGGTTGCTCACATCGCCAAGGCTGATATGAGTGTCCGCGCACTGTTTTTTCCGCAGCTAACCATGCGCGGCTGATCGCCGCAATGCCTGGGACATCTGGCGTCCATCTGCCGGCAGATACTTCGGGTGCGGCGATGTATGCATCTGCACTTGCGCATTTTTCCAGGTTCAACCCGGCGCCATAGTGGCTGCAACGGCGCTGCCCCGGCACGCCGTCTCCTGACCAGAACAATAAGTGGAGAAACCCGCACATGGCTAAGCACGGTTATGAATCCGGCCGCCTGAACCTGCCCTTCGTGGGCCATTGCACCTTCGCCAAGGCGCCCATCTGCACCGACTGGGCGGCCATCGATGCCGATGTGGCCATCCTCGGCGCGCCCAACGACATGGGCACCCAATGGCGCTCCGGCGCACGCTTCGGACCGCGCGGCATTCGTGAGGCATCGACGCTGTTCTCGTTCGGCCATTCCGGCGCCTACGACTTCGAAGACGACGCCACCTACCTCACCGAAGACCAGCTGCGCATGGTCGATGTCGGCGATGCCGATATCGTCCACACCGACATGGCCAGCAGCAACGCCAACATCGAGTCGGCCGTGCGCCAGATCCTCGCGGCCGGTGCCATGCCCGTGGTGCTGGGCGGCGACCACTCGATCCACGCGCCGGTGATCAAGGCCTTCGAAGGCCGCGGGCCCATCCATATCGTGCATTTCGACGCCCACCTGGACTTCGTCGACGAACGCCACGGCGTGCGCTACGGCCACGGCAGCCCGCTGCGCCGCGCCTCGGAGCTTGACCACATCGTCGGCATGACCCAGCTGGGCATCCGCAACGTGTCGTCCTCCAACCGCGACGACTACGACGCCGCCCGCGAGGCCGGCTCGCAGATCCTCTCGGTGCGCGACGTGCGTCGCCTGGGCTGCGAAGGCGTGCTGGCGAAGATCCCGCAAGGGCGCGACTACTACATCACCATCGACATCGACGGTTTCGACCCGTCCATCGCCCCAGGCACCGGCACCCCCAGCCATGGCGGCTTCCAGTACTACGAAGTGCTGGAAATCATCCAGGCACTGGCCCGGCGCAGCCAGGGGCGCATCGTCGGCATGGACCTGGTGGAAGTGGCCCCGGCGTACGACCCGGCCGGCGTCACCTCGATCCTCGCCGCGCAATTGCTGATGAACAGCCTCGGCTTCATCTTCCACGCCCGCGCCAAGGCGCGCTGACCCGGAGCTTCGACAGTGGACAACAAGGTCAAAACCTACCTGCAGGCCTTCGGCGTTACCGAGGCCACCCAGCGTTTCCTGGGCAAACCCCTGCGCATGTTCATCGGCGGTGAATGGCGCGAAGCCAGCGACGGCGCCAGCGCCGACGTTATCGAACCGTCCACCGAGGGCGTGCTCACACGCATCCCCATGGGCACCGCCGACGACCTCGACCGCGCGGTGCAGGCCGCCCGCGCGCAGTTCGATGGCGGCCCCTGGAGCCAGCTCAAGCCGCTGGAGCGCGAGCGCCTGATCCAGCGCCTGGCCGACCTGATCGAAAGCCATGGCGACGAGCTGGCGCAGATCGAGTCGATCGACATGGGCAAGTCGGTGGCCCAGGCCCGCGCCGTGGACATCCAGGGCACGGTCGACACCCTGCGCTATTTCGCCGGCTGGGCCAGCAAGCTGCATGGGCGCACCGTCGAGCCGTCGCTGCCCGGCAACTACCTGGCCTACACCCGCAAGGAGGCGGTCGGCGTGGTGGGCGCCATCGTGCCGTGGAACTTCCCGCTGCAGACCATGGCCTGGAAGCTCGGCGCGGCCCTGGCCACCGGTTGCACGGTGGTGGTCAAGCCGGCCGAGCTGACCTCGCTGTCGGCCCTGCGCTTCGCCGAACTGGTGCAGCAGTCGGGCATCCCTGATGGGGTGATCAACATCGTCACCGGGCGTGGCAGCGTGGTCGGCGAGGCGATGTCGCGCCACCCGGGTATCGACAAGCTGAGTTTCACCGGCTCCACGCCAGTGGGCTGCTCGGTGGGCAAGGCGGCGATGGACCAGATGAAGCGCCTGACCCTGGAGCTGGGCGGCAAGTCGCCGGTGATCGTGTTCGCCGACGCCGATATCGAAGCCGCCGCCGAAGCGGTGGCCAACGGCGTATTCTTCAACTCTGGGCAGGTGTGCGATGCCGGTACCCGCGCCTATATCGAACGCAGCGTGTACCCGGCCTTCCTCCAGGCGCTGGCGCGCTACACGGCCACCCTGAAGATCGCCCCCGGCCTGGACCCGGACTGCTTCATCAGCCCCATGGTGTCGCGCCAGCAACAGCAGCGGGTGCTGGACTACATCGCCCTGGGCAAGGCCGAAGGGGCGCAGCTGTACTACGGCGGCGAGCCGGTCGAAGGCCCGGGCTACTACGTGCAGCCGACCATCTTCGCCAACTGCGACAACCGCATGCGCATCGTGCGCGAGGAGATCTTCGGCCCGGTGCTGGTGACCGCGCCGTTCGATACCCAGGAGCAGGCCCTGGCGCTGGCCAACGACAGCGAGTACGGCCTGGCGGCGGCGCTGTACAGCAACGACCTGGGCAAGGTCCACGGGCTGATCCCGCGCCTGCGCGCCGGCACGGTCTACGTCAATGCCCACAGCACCCTGGACCCGTCCATGCCGTTCGGTGGCTACAAGCAGTCGGGTTATGGCAAGGACATGGGCGCGGAACAACTGGAGTTCTTCCTGGAGACCAAGGCGGTCTGGATCACCTTGCCTTGAGGTAGCAAGGCCGGCCTGCGTCGCCTGGCGTGCGACGCAGGTTCATCAACGCATCGAATTTCAACAATAAGAACAAGTCGAGGTGATGCCCAATGAACAGCCAAGTGGATGCAGAGCGTGCGCAAGACCTGGAACGGCGCCTGCGCGCCTATGAAGAACTGGAGGGCAGGGCGCAGTGGCCGGGGGCATTGACCGCCCGTGACGTGATTGCCCTGGCCTTGCTGACGCTGGTGATGGTCGCCGGCGCCTACCTGCTCGGAGGCCAGCCATGAGCCGCTTGCGCGAGCAGGAGTTTCGCCTGGCGGCCGAACGCGGCGACACGCCGTTGCTGCCCAATGAGCGGGTCTGGGGCTTCTGGGGCTATGCCTACGCCAACTCGGCGCTGGCGGTAGCCACCTGGGTGTTCCTGATCGGCGGCGCCACCGCGCTGTTCGTCGGGCCGCTGCAGGGCATCGCCGCGATCGTCATCGGCAATATCCTCGGCGTGGTGCTGGCCTCCGCGTCCACCTGCCTGCCGTGCGGCAAGTACGGCGTCGAGCAGTTCACCTACCTGCGCAGCATGTTCGGCCTCAACGGCAGCCGCCTGGTGTACTTCCTCTCGGTGGTGGTGCTGACCATGGGCTGGCTGGCGGTGCTCGGGCTGATGTGCGGGCGGGCGCTGGACAACCTGCAAACCCTGGTGCAGCACGCCCAGCCCGACGGCGATGGCTGGCTGGTGAGCGCCGGGGCGCTGCTGGCGATCCTGCTGGCGGCGCTGGTGGCCATTCGCGGGCCGGACATGATCCGCCTGCTGAGCGCGCTGATCGCGCCCAGCCTGATCCTGATCATGCTGGCATTGATGTACTTCATCCTGCGCAGCCACAGCCTCGCCGAACTGCTGGCCATGCCGCCCTTGCAGCCCCCGTTCGAGAACCCCCACGTCAACTTCATGGTCGCGGTGGAAATCAACATCGCCGCCGGCTTCTCCTGGTGGCCCTACATCGGCAACCTGTCGCGCCTGTGCAGCAACCAACGCACGGCCTTCTGGCCGAACCTGGTGGGCATCTTCGGCGCGGCGGTGCTGGGCGAGTCGGTCAGCCTGTTCGCCGCCACCACCCTGGGCAGCAGCGACCCCACCGCCTGGATGCGGGTGGCCGGGGGCATGGCCTTCGGTGTGATCGCCCTGGGCTTTCTGGCCCTGGCCAACCTCACCGGCATGGTCAACATTCTCTACACCGCGGTGATCGGCTTGCGCCAGCTGGCCGGGGAGCGCCTGCGCAGCCTGGGCTGGGCGGTCTTGATCGGGCTGTTCTGCATCATCCCGGTGGCCATCGTGGTGCTGCTGCCGGGGATCTACGACGGCTTCTTCATCTTTCTGGTGTGGACCTCGGCACTCAACAGCGCCCTGGCCGGCATCGGCATTGCCGATTACTTCTTCCTGCGCCGCCAGCGGGTCAACCTGCGCCACCTTTACGCCGAACAAAGCGCCTCGCCACTGCGCTTCTGCCGGGGCTTCAACCCCATCGCGCTGCTGGCGCTGGCGGCGGGTTTCGCCATCTACGTGGTGGTGTTCAACCCGCAGACCCTGGCCCACACCAGCTTCTTCACCTTCGCCACCGCCTCGCTGCCGTCCTGCCTGCTGGCCGGGCTTGTGCACTACGGCCTGACCCGCTTGCTGGCGGCGCGCCTGGGCTGGGGCGGCTACCCCAAGGGCAATCAACATCACGATCGGGCCGCTGGCCTTCGCGTACAGGACTAAACCATGAACAAGCGATACGACTACATCATCATCGGTGCGGGCTCTGCCGGCTGCGTGTTGGCCAACCGCCTGACCGAGGACGCCGGCACTTCGGTGCTGGTCCTGGAGTTTGGCGGCAGCGACCGCAGCGTGCTGATCCAGATGCCCAGCGCGTTCTCCTTGCCGATGAACACCAAGAAATACAACTGGCGCTACGAGACCGTGGCCGAGCCGCACCTGGACGGCCGGCGCCTGCACTGCCCACGGGGCAAGGTGCTGGGCGGTTCGTCGTCGATCAACGGCCTGGTCTACATCCGTGGCCACGCCTGTGATTTCGATGAATGGGAAAGCCTGGGCGCCAAGCACTGGAGCTACCGCCACTGCCTGCCGTACTTCAAGCGTGCCGAAAACTTCAAGTTCGGCGGCGATGACTACCGTGGCGGCGCCGGGCCCTTGGCCACCAACAATGGCAACAACATGCAGAACCCGCTGTACGGCGCCTGGGTCGAGGCCGGTGCCGAGGCAGGCTACATCAAGACCGACGACTGCAACGGCTACATGCAGGAAGGCTTCGGCGCCATGCACATGACGGTCAAGGACGGCGTGCGCTGGTCCACCGCCAACGCCTATCTGCGCCCGGCCATGAGCCGGCCCAACCTGACCGTGGTCACCCACGCCATGACCCGGCGCATCCTGCTCGACGGCAAGCGCGCGGTGGGGGTGGAGTACGACGAAGGCGGGCAGACCCACCAGGTGCTGTGCAACCGCGAAGTGCTGGTTGCGTCCGGCCCGATCGGCTCGCCGCACCTGTTGCAGCGCTCCGGCATCGGCCCCGAGGCGGTGCTGAAGAAAGCCGGTATCGAGGTGCGCCATCACCTGCCGGGCGTGGGCGAGAACCTGCAGGACCATTCGGAAATCTACATCCAGTACGCCTGCAAGCAGCCAATCACCCTCAACGGCAAGATGAGCCTGCTGGGCAAGGCGATGATCGGCCTGCGCTGGCTGCTGTTCAAGGATGGCCTGGGCGCCAGCAACCACTTCGAGGCCGGCGGTTTCATCCGTTCTTCCAAAGGGCTGCGCTGGCCGGACATCCAGTTCCACTTCCTGCCGGCGGCCATGCGCTACGACGGTGACAAACCGTTCAAAGGCCACGGCTTCATGGTGCTCACCGGGCCGAACAAGCCCAAGAGCCGCGGCCATGTGCGGGCGCTGTCGGCCGACCCGTACCAGCACCCGGAAATCCGCTTCAACTACCTTGAGAGCGAAGAGGACCGGGAGGGCTTTCGCCGCTGCGTGCGCCTGACCCGCGAGATCCTCGCCCAGCCGGCCATGGACCGCTTCCGCGGCGAGGAGCTGGCGCCCGGGCCCCAGGTGCAGACCGACGAACAGATCGACGCCTTCGTGCGCGCCAACATGGAAAGCACCATGCACCCCTGCGGCTCGTGCCGCATGGGTGAGGATGACATGGCGGTGGTCGATTCAACGCTGCGGGTGCATGGGTTGCAGGGGCTGCGGGTGATCGACTCGTCGGTGTTCCCGACCGAGCCCAACGGCAACCTCAACGCCCCGACCATCATGCTCGCCGAGCGTGCGGCGGACCTGGTGCGCGGACGCGAGCCGCTGGCGCCGAGCGATATGCCGGTGGGGTTGGTGGGGGATTGGCAGGAGCAGCAGCGTAGTCGTGCGCCGGTGCGCAAGGTTCACGCCTGAACCCTTAGACGCAACAGTCTTGCACTGCCCGTGCTGGCCTCATCGCCGGCAAGCCGGCTCCCACCCCGACCGCGCTGGCTCAAGCCAAGCGCAATTCCGGTGGGAGCTGGATCCCACCCCGACCGCGCTGGCTCAAGCCAAGCGCAATTCCGGTGGGAGCTGGCTCCCACCCCGATCGCATTGGCTCAAGCCAAGCGCATTTCTTGTGGGAGCTGGCTTGCCAGCGATGAGGCCAGTACCAGCAACACAAGGCAGCCCTTCAGGCGCGGACCGAATGCGCTCCAATGTAGCGATATCGCTACAGGGCGGGTGAGGGCAGGGTTTACCACGCCTTCACGGAAGTTGAAGGCTGTATCAACAGGTTTTATTGGAGTGAGTTCATTACGGAACAATAGCGCGAAACCTATAACAAACCCCGATTCCAGCGGCCTCTGGCCCTTGGCACATACCTTGCTCTTTCCCTTGCGTTCGGCCGGACTTCAAGACCAAAAGCCCGGCTCGGAAAGTTGAACTTGTGACGTTATAAAAACAATTAAACTAGCAAGGTAAAAATAATGAACAACTTGCCACATGGCCAACGCCTGCCTGAGGCCGAAGGCCACGAACTTCAGCGCAGCCTGTCCAACCGCCACATCCAGTTGATCGCCATCGGTGGTGCCATCGGCACCGGCCTGTTCATGGGCTCGGGCAAGACCATAAGCCTGGCCGGCCCGTCGATCATCTTCGTCTACATGATCATCGGCTTCATGCTGTTCTTTGTCATGCGGGCGATGGGCGAATTATTGCTGTCCAACTTGAAGTACAAATCCTTCATCGATTTTTCCGCCGATCTGCTGGGGCCGTGGGCCGGGTTCTTCACCGGCTGGACCTACTGGTTCTGCTGGATCGTCACCGGCATTGCCGATGTGATCGCGATTGCCGCCTATGCACAGTTCTGGTTCCCGGACATTCCCCTGTGGCTACCGGCGCTGGGCTGCGTCGGCGTGCTGCTGTCGCTCAACCTGATGACCGTGAAACTGTTCGGCGAGATGGAATTCTGGTTTGCCATGATCAAGATCGTGGCCATCTGTGCGCTGGTCTGCACCGGCCTGTCCATGGTGGCGGCGGCCTACCAGTCGCCGGCCGGCAACGTCGCTTCGCTGGCCAACCTGTGGAATGACGGCGGCATGTTCCCCCATGGCGCCATGGGTTTCTTCGCCGGTTTCCAGATTGCCGTGTTCGCCTTCGTCGGCATCGAGCTGGTGGGCACCACCGCCGCCGAAACCAAGAACCCGGAACGCAACCTGCCACGGGCGATCAACTCGATCCCGCTACGCATCATCATCTTCTACGTGTTCGCGCTGGTCGCCATCATGGCCGTGACCCCCTGGCGCGAAGTGGTGGCCAACAAAAGCCCCTTCGTCGAACTGTTCGTGCTGGCCGGGCTGCCGGCGGCGGCGGGGATCATCAACTTCGTGGTGCTGACTTCGGCAGCGTCCTCGGCCAACAGCGGCGTGTTCTCCACCAGCCGCATGCTCTACGGCCTGGCAGTGGACGGTGATGCGCCCGGCAGGTTCGGCGCGCTGTCCAGCCGCGCGGTGCCGTCCAACGGCCTGATCTTCTCCTGTGTCTGCCTGACGGCCGGGGCGCTGGTGATCTACCTGGTGCCGAACATGCTCGATGCCTTCACCTTGATCACCACGGTGTCGGCACTGCTGTTCATGTTCGTCTGGTCGATGATCCTGCTGTCGTACCTGGCCTACCGCAAGCAGCGGGCGCACCTGCACCAGGCCTCGAAGTACAAGATGCCCGGCGGCACGCTGATGTGCTGGGTGTGCCTGGCGTTCTTCGTGTTCATCCTCGGCCTGCTGGCCCTGGAGGCCGACACGCGCCTGGCGTTGTACGCCGTGCCGGTGTGGTTCGCCGTACTCGGCCTGGCCTATCGCTCCCTGCGCCAGAAACGCCAGGAGAACGGGCAGTTGTCCCTCGATACCGATTGATCGCCAGGTTCAGGTCTTAACCAGGGGGGCAGCGCACCGTGCGCCGTCCCCCTGTTGTCGTTTGCCAAGCAGGGAGTCCCGATGAGAATCCACGTCACCTTCGTCGACCGCGTCGGCATCACCCAGGAAATCCTGGCACTGCTGGGGGCGCGCAACCTCAACCTGGATGCGGTGGAAATGGTCCCGCCCAATGTCTATATCGATGCGCCGGCGCTGTCGCAGGCGGTGCTGGACGAACTCCACGCGGCGTTGCTGGGCCTGGACGCGGTGCAGGCGGTCGAGCTGGTCGACTTCCTCCCCGGCCACCGCCGGCGCCTGCAATTGGAGGCGTTGCTGGCGGCGATGAGCGACCCGGTGCTGGCCGTTGACCCAAGCGGCCATGTGCTGTTGGCCAACCCGACCCTGGTCAGCCTGATCGGCCGCGAGCCGGCCGGTGAGCCGCTGTCGCGGCTGTTCGCCGAGCCCGACCTGGGCCAGACCCTGATCGCCAAGGGTTTTCGCCTGCCCATGTGCGAGGTGGCGTTCCAGGGCCAGGCGCTGCTGCTCGAAGCCACGCCCATCAGCGGCGGGGCCGACGGCCTGGTGGGCGGCCTGCTGACGCTGTACCCGCCGAGCCGCATCGGCGAGCGCCTGGCGTCGTTGCTGCATGACTCCACCGACGGGCTGCAAGCCTTGCTGGGGGAGTCGACGCCGCTCAAGGAACTCAAGGTGCGCCTGCACAAAGTGGCTGGCCTGGAAGCACCGCTGTTGATCCAGGGCGAAACCGGCACCGGCAAGGAGCTGGTGGCACGCGCCTGCCATGCCCTCAGCGCCCGCCGCGATGCGTCGTTTTTGGCGCTCAACTGCGCGGCATTGCCCGAGAGCCTGGCCGAGAGCGAACTGTTCGGCTACGCCGCCGGCGCCTTCACCGGTGCCCAGCGGGGCGGCAAGCCGGGCCTGTTGGAACTGGGCGATGGCGGCACGGTGTTCCTCGATGAAGTGGGCGAGATGTCGCCCTACCTGCAGGCCAAGCTGTTGCGCTTTCTCAACGACGGCAGCTTTCGCCGGGTCGGCGGCGGTGGCGAGGTGCGGGTCAATGTGCGGGTGGTCTGCGCCACCCACCGCCACCTGGAAAGCATGGTGGTCGAAGGCAGTTTTCGCGAAGACCTGTACTACCGCCTCAACGTGCTCAACCTGAAAGTGCCGCCGCTGCGCGAGCGCGGCAAGGACATCCTGCTGCTGGCCGAGCATTTCCTGCGCCAGGCCTGCGCGCAGATCCAGCGCCCACCATGCCGGCTGGCCCTGGCCACCCATCCGCTGCTGCTGGGCAACCGCTGGGCGGGCAACGTGCGCCAGTTGCAGAACGTACTGTTTCGCGCGGCGGCCATCAGCGAAGGCGATGTGATCGACTGCGACGACCTGGAGCTGGCCGGCACCGCCTTGAGCAGTCAGCAGCCCGATGCCCAGGAGGTGGTCAGCCTGGAGGCGGCGGTGCAGGGCTTCGAAAAGGACCTGCTGGAGAAGCTTTACGCCAGCTACCCCTCCACCCGGCAATTGGCCCTGCGCCTGCAAACCTCGCACACGGCCATCGGCCAGCGCCTGCGCAAGTACGGTATCGCCAGCCGGGCCTTGTAAGGGCCCGGAGCCACTTCGCTCCACTGGAGTGTTTGTGCTCCAACCGGGCCTGAACCCCGGCTGGATTGGCCCGCCAGCCCGGCGCTGGCAGGCGGGCACTGCAGACGGAGCGATTTCGCTCCGCAGTGCAGGCCGATGGATACCGCCTAAATATCTATAAATATCTGAAATATAACGTTTTTATGGAGTTGGCATTGCCCTTGCTCTGTTACCGGTAGTCCTGTCCCAGGACCCACCTGATAACAAGAAAGGAACCTCCATGAGCACTCTGCGTTTTACCCCTGAACACGAATGGCTGCGTCTGGAAGCGAGCGGCGAGCTGACCGTAGGTATCACCAGCTACGCCCAGCAGGCCCTGGGTGATGTGGTGTTCGTGCAGCTGCCCGAGCCCGGCGCGTACGACGAGGGCAGCGAAGTCGCGGTGCTGGAGTCGGTGAAGGCCGCCAGCAATATCGGCATGCCGCTCAACGGCACGGTGGTGGCGGTCAACCAGGCCCTGGCCGACGACCCCGAGCTGGTCAACGCCTCGCCCATGCAGGACGGCTGGTTCTTCCGCATCCAGGCCAGCGACCTGGCCGACCTCGACAGCCTGATGGACCAGGACGGCTACGACCGCTTCCTGGCCGACAACGCCTGAGCCCGGGGGCCGACATGATCAACGCCATCCGCTTGGGTACCGACAACGAGTTCATCCCCCGGCATATCGGCCCGCGCCAGGCCGATATCGACGCCATGCTGGCGCTTACCGGCCATGACTCGCTGGACGCCCTGATCGACAGCGTCATCCCTGCCAGCATCAAGGGCAGCAGCGTGCTCGAACTGAGCAACGGGCAGGGCGAGGCCCAAGCCCTGGCCGCGCTCAAGGCCATCGCCGGCAACAACCAGTTGTTCCGCAACCATATCGGCCAGGGCTACTACCCCTGCCACACGCCGACGGTGATCCTGCGCAACCTCCTGGAAAACCCGGCCTGGTACACCGCCTACACGCCGTACCAGCCGGAGATTTCCCAGGGCCGCCTGGAGGCACTGCTGAACTTCCAGACTCTGATCAGCGATATGACGGGCATGGAAATCGCCAACGCCTCGTTGCTCGATGAAGCCACCGCCGCCGCCGAAGCGATGACCTTCTGCAAGCGCCTGGCGAAGAACAAGGCCCCGGCCTTCTTCGCCTCGCAGCACTGCCACCCGCAGACCCTCGACGTGCTGCGCACCCGTGCCGAGCCGCTGGGCATCGAAGTGGTCATCGGTGACGAAGCGGCGCTGCACAACCAGCCGCTGGAGGGCTACTTCGGCCTGCTGCTCCAATACCCGGCCAGCACCGGCGCCATCAACGACCCGCGCAGCCTGGTGCAGCGTGCCCACGCCGCCGGTGCGCTGGTGGCGGTGGCCGCCGACCTGCTGGCGCTGACCCTGCTGACCCCGCCGGGCGAGTTCGGTGCCGACGTGGTGCTGGGCAGTGCTCAACGCTTCGGCGTGCCGCTGGGCTACGGTGGCCCGCACGCGGCGTACTTTGCCACCCGCGATCAATTCAAACGCGACATGCCCGGCCGGCTGGTCGGCGTCTCCATCGACCGCTTCGGCAAGCCGGCCCTGCGCCTGGCCATGCAAACCCGCGAGCAGCACATCCGCCGCGAGAAGGCCACCAGCAACATCTGCACCGCGCAGGTGCTGCTGGCCAATATCGCCAGCATGTACGCGGTCTACCACGGCCCCCAGGGCCTGACCCGGATCGCCCAGCGGGTGCACCGCCTGACGGCGATTCTGGTAAAGGGGTTACAACAACTTGGGCACCAGGTCGAGCAGCAGCACTTCTTCGACAGCGTCAGTGTGCTGACCGCCCAGCCCGTCGTCCAGGTGCTGGCCGCCGCCAACGGCGCGCGCCTGAACCTGCGGCTGATCGATGATGTGCGGGTAGGGGTGTCGCTGGATGAAACCTGTGAGCAGGCTGCCGTCGAGGCCCTGTGGCAGGTGTTCGCCACGCCAGGCCAGGCGCTTCCGGACTTCACCGCCCTGGCCGCCGACGCGGGCGACAGCCTGCCGGCCGCGCTGCTGCGCGAGTCGGCCTTCCTGCAGCACCCGGTGTTTAACCGCCATCACTCGGAAACCGGGCTGATGCGCTACCTGCGTGCCCTGGCCGACAAGGACCTGGCCCTGGATCGGACCATGATCGCGCTGGGCTCGTGCACCATGAAGCTCAACGCCGCCAGCGAGATGATCCCGATCACCTGGCCCGAGTTCGGCGCGCTGCACCCGTTCGCCCCGGCCGAGCAGACCCAGGGCTACCGGCAACTCACCGATGAACTGGAGGCCATGCTCTGCGCGGCCACCGGTTACGACGCCATGTCGCTGCAGCCCAACGCCGGCTCCCAGGGCGAGTACGCCGGCCTGCTGGCCATCCGTGCCTACCACGCCAGCCGTGGCCAGGCAGGGCGCGATGTGTGCCTGATCCCGTCGTCGGCCCACGGCACCAACCCGGCCACGGCGCAGATGGCCGGCCTGCGGGTGGTGGTGGTCGACTGCGATGCGCGCGGCAACGTCGATGTCGCCGACCTGCAGCGCAAGGCCGAGCAGCATTCGGCGCAGCTGGCCGCGCTGATGATCACCTACCCCTCGACCCACGGCGTGTTCGAGGACGGCATCAGCCGCATCTGCGCGATCATTCATGAGCACGGCGGCCAGGTGTACCTGGACGGCGCCAACATGAACGCCATGGTCGGCCTGTGCGCGCCGGGCAAGTTCGGTGGCGACGTGTCGCACCTGAACCTGCACAAGACCTTCTGCATCCCCCACGGCGGTGGCGGCCCCGGCGTCGGCCCGATCGGCGTCAAGGCGCACCTGGCGCCGTTCCTGCCCGGCCACGGGCATATGCCGAACAAGCACGGCGCGGTCAGCGCGGCGCCCTATGGCAGCGCGAGCATCCTGCCGATCACCTGGATGTACCTGCGCATGATGGGCGGGGCAGGGCTCAAGCGCGCCTCGCAGCTGGCGATCCTCAGCGCCAACTACATCGCCCGGCGCCTGGAGGAGCACTACCCGGTGCTCTACAGCGGCGACAACGGCCTGGTGGCCCACGAGTGCATCCTCGACCTGCGCCCCCTCAAGGACAGCAGCGGCATCAGCGTCGAAGACGTGGCCAAGCGCCTGATCGACTTCGGCTTCCACGCCCCGACCATGTCCTTCCCGGTGGCCGGCACCTTGATGGTCGAGCCGACCGAGAGCGAGTCCAAAGAGGAGCTGGACCGCTTCTGCGAGGCGATGATCTGCATCCGCGAAGAGATCCGCGCGGTAGAGAACGGCACCCTGGACCCACTCGACAACCCGCTGAAGAACGCCCCGCACACTGCCTTCGAACTGGTCGGCGACTGGCGCCACGGCTACAGCCGGGATCTGGCGGTGTACCCGCTGGCGACCCTGCGTGAAAGCAAGTACTGGCCGCCGGTGGGGCGCGTGGACAACGTCTACGGCGACCGCAACCTGGCCTGCGCCTGCCCGCCGCTGTCGAGCTACCAGGACGCCTGACGACCTTGTGCCGCCTGCATCGCCGGCAAGCCGGCTCCCACACAGATTGCGCCTCGCTCAAAGCCAGCGCTGTACCTGTGGGAGCTGGCTTGCCAGCGATGAGGCCGGTACAGGCGCCTCAAGACAATTGCTCCTGCAACCGCATGCAGGCATCCAACAGAACAACAAGGAAACCTCCCATGTTCCACAAAAGCCTGACCCTCTCCGATTTCGACCCTGCGCTGTCCGCCGCCATGCAGCGCGAAGCGCAGCGCCAGGAAGATCACATCGAGCTGATCGCCTCGGAAAACTACACCAGCCCCCAGGTGATGCAGGCCCAGGGCAGCGAGCTGACCAACAAATACGCCGAAGGCTACCCGGGCAAGCGCTACTACGGCGGCTGCGAGCACGTCGATGTGGTCGAGCAGCTGGCCATCGACCGTGCCCGCCAGCTGTTCGGCGCCGGTTACGCCAACGTCCAGCCGCACTCCGGCTCCCAGGCCAACGCCGCGGTCTACCTGGCGTTGCTGCAGGCCGGCGACACCCTGCTGGGCATGAGCCTGGCCCACGGCGGCCACCTGACCCACGGCGCCAAGGTGTCGTCCTCGGGCAAGCTGTACAACGCCGTGCAGTACGGCATCGACGCCGATGGCCTGATCGACTACGCCGAGGTCGAGCGCCTGGCCCTCGAGCACCGGCCGAAAATGATCGTCGCCGGCTTCTCCGCCTACTCCAAGACCCTGGACTTCGCACGCTTCCGGCAGATCGCCGATCTGGTCGGTGCCTACCTGTTCGTCGACATGGCCCACGTCGCCGGCCTGGTGGCCGCAGGCCTGTACCCCAATCCGCTGCCCTACGCCGACGTGGTCACCACCACTACCCACAAGACCCTGCGCGGCCCGCGCGGCGGCCTGATCCTGGCCAAGGGCGATGCGGACCTCGAGAAAAAACTCAATTCGGCGGTGTTCCCGGGCGGGCAGGGCGGGCCGCTGATGCATGTGATCGCGGCCAAGGCGGTGTGCTTCAAAGAGGCCCTGGAACCTGGTTTCAAGGCCTACCAACAGCAGGTCATCGATAACGCCCAGGCAATGGCCCAGGTGTTCCTGCAACGGGGTTTCGACGTGGTCTCCGGCGGCACCGACAACCACCTGTTCCTGCTCAGCCTGATCCGCCAGGGCATCACCGGCAAGGACGCCGACGCCGCCTTGGGGCGGGCGCACATCACGGTGAACAAGAACGCCGTGCCCAACGATCCGCAGTCGCCGTTCGTGACCTCGGGCCTGCGCATCGGCACCCCGGCGGTGACCACCCGTGGTTTCAAGGTCGAGGAGTGCCGCGCCCTGGCCAGCTGGATCTGCGACATCCTCGAGCACCTCGGCGATGCCGACGTCGAAGCCCAGGTGGCGCGCCAGGTCGGCGAGCTGTGCCAGCGCTTCCCGGTGTACCCGGCCTGAGCCCCCTTCGAACCCAAGGAGTCACCCATGTCCACACAAGAACTCCAACACACCCCGCTGCACGCCCTGCATCTGCAACTGGGCGCGCGCATGGTGCCTTTCGCCGGCTACGCCATGCCGGTGCAATACCCGCTGGGGGTGCTCAAGGAACACCTGCATACCCGTGAGCAGGCCGGCCTGTTCGATGTTTCGCACATGGGCCAGATCCGCCTGCGCGGCGCCCAGGCCGCCCAGGCCCTGGAGGCGCTGGTGCCGGTCGACATCATCGATTTGCCGGTGGGCATGCAGCGCTATGCGCTGTTCACCAACGCCGACGGCGGCATCCTCGATGACCTGATGGTGGCCAGGCTGGCCAGCGACGAGTTGTTGCTGGTGGTCAACGCCGCCTGCAAGCAGCAGGACCTGGCCCACCTGCGCCAGCAGCTGGAGGGCCAGTGCGAGGTCGAGTCGCTGTTCGCCAGCCGCGCCCTGCTGGCCCTGCAAGGGCCGGCGGCGGCCAAGGTGCTCGGGCGCCTGGCCTCGCAGGTGGGCGGCATGACCTTCATGCAGTTCACCAGCGTCAAGCTGCTGGGTGTCGATTGCTATGTCAGCCGCTCGGGCTACACCGGCGAGGACGGCTACGAAATCTCGGTGCCGGTGGAGGCGGCGGCGCTGCTGGCCCGCACCCTGCTGGCCGAACCCGAGGTCGAGGCCATCGGCCTGGGCGCCCGCGACTCGCTGCGCCTGGAGGCCGGCCTGTGCCTGTATGGCCATGACATGGAGGTGCGCACCACACCGATAGAGGCCAGCCTGGCCTGGGCGATTTCCAAGGCCCGGCGTGCCGACGGCGAGCGCGCCGGTGGTTTCCCGGGGGCTGCGCATATCCTGGCCCAGCAACGCGAGGGCGTGGCCAGCAAACGGGTCGGCCTGCTGCCCCGTGAGCGGGTGCCGGTGCGTGAAGGGGCATTGATCGTCAATGCCCGCGAGGAGGTGATCGGCCGGGTCACCAGCGGCGGCTTCGGCCCAAGCCTGGGCGGGCCGCTGGCGATGGGCTACGTGCAGAGCGAGTACACAGCGTTGCAGACCGAGGTGTTCGCCCTGGTACGCGGCAAACGGGTGCCGATGCAGGTGGTGCGCACACCCTTCGTGGCCCCCCGTTACTACCGTGGTTGAACAGGAGCCTGCCCATGACCCAGCCCCAGGCTGTCGAGACCAAGCCCCAGCCCCTGCAGGCCGGGGTGAAACTGCGTGGCGCCGAGAAGGTGGCGCGCATCCCGGTGAAGATCCTGCCCACCGAGGACATCCCGCGCAAACCCGAGTGGATCCGCGTCGAGATCGCCACCTCACCCGAGGTGGCGCGGGTCAAGGCGCTGTTGCGCAAGCACAAGCTGCACAGCGTCTGCGAAGAGGCCGCCTGCCCGAACCTGGGCGAGTGCTTCGCCGGCGGTACGGCGACCTTCATGATCATGGGCGACATTTGCACCCGCCGTTGCCCGTTCTGCGACGTCGGCCATGGCCGGCCACGGCCGCTGGACGTCGATGAACCGAAGAACCTGGCCATCGCCATTGCCGACCTGGGCCTGAAGTATGTGGTGATCACCTCGGTGGACCGCGACGACCTGCGCGACGGCGGCGCCCAGCACTTCGTCGATTGCCTGCGCGAGATCCGCCGGCTGTCGCCGGGCATCCAGCTGGAAACCCTGGTGCCCGACTACCGGGGGCGCATGGACGTGGCCCTGGCCATCACCGCGCAGGAGCCGCCGGATGTGTTCAACCACAACCTGGAAACGGTGCCGCGCCTGTACAAGGCGGCCCGGCCGGGCTCGGACTTCGAGTGGTCGCTGGATTTGCTGGAGCGCTTCAAGCAACGGGTGCCGGGCGTGCCGACCAAGTCCGGGCTGATGCTTGGCCTGGGCGAAACCGACCAGGAAGTGCTCGAGGTGATGCAGCGCCTGCGCGAGCACCAGGTCGACATGCTGACCCTGGGTCAGTACCTGCAGCCGTCGCGCAGCCACCTGCCGGTGCAGCGCTTCGTGCACCCGGACACCTTCGCCTGGTTTGCCGAGCAGGCCGTGGCGATGGGCTTCAGGAACGTGGCGTCGGGGCCGCTGGTGCGCTCGTCCTACCACGCCGAGCAACAGGCGGCGCAGGCGGTGGGGTAGATCTCGCGCTGCATGGGCCGGCCGACACTGTCGGCCGGCCTGCGCGCCCATCAGGCGCTGCGATTGGCCTGGGGGCGTGGATGCCGTGCTTTTTTACGCTCTTTTTACGGCCGGCCAGATCGCTTGCAAGGATACTGGCCGCCTCTGCTGCCCGGTCCGCAGGGCCTCAGGCAGGTAGCCGGGGGCGGAGCGGGCGCCACGCGAGGTCGTCATGCACAGGGAGGGCAGGCGCTTTCCACCCGCCAGCCCAGAGACGTCATCCGTGAGCCAGAGCGTTACCGCTGCAATACCAACCCATCCCGGCAAGACCACCGCAATCGGCACCCTCGTTGCCGCGGTCGGCGTGGTGTATGGCGACATCGGCACCAGCCCGCTGTACACCCTCAAGGAAGTCTTCGCCGGCCACTACGGCGTCCAGGCCAATACCGTCGGCGTGCTCGGCGTATTGTCGCTGGTGTTCTGGTCGTTGATCTGGGTGGTGTCGATCAAGTACGTGCTGTTCATTCTGCGCGCCAGCAACCAGGGCGAGGGCGGCATCATGGCCCTGACTGCACTGGCGCACCGGGCCGCGGCGCCCTATGCGCGCCTGAGTAAGGTGCTGGTGCTGCTGGGGCTGTTCGGCGCCGCATTGTTCTACGGCGACAGCATGATCACCCCGGCGATATCGGTGCTCTCGGCGGTGGAAGGCTTGCAACTGGCCTTCGACGGCATCGAGCACTGGGTGGTGCCGTTGTCGGTGGTAGTGCTGGTGGCGCTGTTCGTCATTCAGAAGCACGGCACCGCGCGCATCGGCATCCTGTTCGGGCCGATCATGGTGCTGTGGTTCGTCGTGCTCGGGGCGCTTGGCGTGCATGGCATCGCCCAGCGCCCCGAGGTGCTGCAGGCGCTCAATCCGGCCTGGGCGGTGCAGTTCTTCGTGGCGCACCCGGGCATGGGCGTGGCCATCCTCGGCGCCGTGGTGCTGGCGTTGACCGGCGCCGAAGCGCTGTACGCCGACATGGGGCACTTCGGCCGCAAGCCCATCGCCAGGGCCTGGTTCCTGCTGGTGCTGCCGGGCCTGGTGCTGAACTACTTTGGCCAGGGCGCGTTGATCCTCGGCAACCCGGACGCGGTGCGCAACCCGTTCTATCTGCTCGCCCCCGACTGGGCCCTGCTGCCCATGGTCGGGCTCGCCACGCTGGCCACCATCATCGCCTCCCAGGCAGTGATTTCCGGCGCCTTCTCCCTGACCCGCCAGGCCATTCAGCTCGGCTATGTGCCGCGCATGTTCATCCAGCACACCTCCAGCGAAGAGCAGGGGCAAATCTACATCGGCATGGTCAACTGGGCGTTGATGGTCGGCGTGGTACTGCTGGTGGTGGGTTTCGAGTCGTCCAGTGCACTGGCCGCCGCCTATGGCGTTGCGGTGACCGGCACCATGCTGATCACCACCTTGCTGGCCTCGGCGGTGGTGCTGTTGCTGTGGAAAACGCCACGCTGGTTGGCGATCCCGCTGTTGCTGGGCTTCCTGCTGGTAGACAGCCTGTACTTTGCCGCCAACGCCCCGAAGATCCTGCAAGGCGGTGCGTTCCCGGTGATCGCCGGGGTTGCCCTGTTCGTGCTGATGACCACCTGGAAGCGTGGGCGCCGGCTCATCGTCGAGCGCCTCGACGAAGGCGCGCTGCCGCTCGACCTGTTCATCGCCAGCCTGCAGTACCAGCCACCCCACCGAGTCACGGGCACGGCGGTGTTCCTCAGCGCCAGGCCCGAAGCGGTGCCGCACGCGCTGTTGCACAACCTGCTGCACAACCAGGTCTTGCACGAGCAGGTGGTGCTGCTGACTGTGGTGTTCGAGGACCAACCGCGGGTCAGTGTGGGCAAGCGTTTCGAGGTCGAAGCGTTCGGTGAGGGCTTCTTCCGCGTAAGCCTGCATTTCGGTTTCATGGAAGAGCCCAACGTGCCGCTGGCCCTGAGCCGCTGCCAGCGCGACGATCTTGAGTTCGCCGCCATGCGCACCACCTATTTCCTCAGCCGGGAAACCGTCATCGCCAGCAAGCGCATGGGCATGGCCAGGTGGCGTGAGCACCTGTTCGCGTTCCTGCTCAAGAATGCCAACAGCAACCTCAAGTACTTCCAGCTGCCGCTGAACCGGGTGATCGAGCTCGGGACCCAGGTCGAGATGTAAGCAGGTCGGGCTCTGTTCAGTGCCCGACCAACTCCCCCAGCAAGCGTTGCTTGAAGCCCTGCAGCAGCGCACTGTCGCGCTGCCGTGGGTGCGGCAGGTCGATGCGCAGGTCCTCGCGGATGCGCCCCGGGTGGGCATCCAGCACGATCACCCGGTCGCCCAGGTACAGTGCCTCTTCGATGTCGTGGGTGACCATGATCACCGTGCAGCGCTCCTGCACCCAGATCCGCTGCAGCTCCTGTTGCAGCCGCACCCGGGTCAGGGCGTCAAGGGCGCCGAGGGGCTCGTCGAGCAGCAGCACCTTGGGTTTGTTGACCAGTGCCCGGGCAATCGCGGCGCGCTGGGCCATGCCACCGGAGAGCTGGTGCGGGTAGGCGCTCTCAAAGCCGGTGAGGCCCACCAGGTCGATGTGCTCGGCCACCAGGCGGGCTTTTTCGGCGGCGGGCAGGGCGTGGTTCTTCAGGGCCAGGGCGATGTTCTGCTGCAAGGTCATCCACGGGAACAAGCGATGGTCCTGGAACACGATGCCGCGCTCCAGGCCCGGGCCGCGCACCGGCTGCTGGTCGAGCAGGATCTGCCCTTGATAGTCCTGGTCGAGGCCGACGACCAGCCGCAGCAGGGTGGACTTGCCGCAGCCACTGGCGCCGAGAATGCTGACGAACTCGCCGGGGCGGATGTCCAGGTCGATGCCTTCAAGCACCGGCACCTGTTGGCCCTTGAGCGGGTAGCACTTGCTCAGGCCACGGATGGACAGCGCGCCGGTGGCGGTGCTGGGGTCAAGCTTGGGAGCGATGGCGTTCATGGTCGGGCCTTTCAAGGGGTCGGGTGGCCGCGCAGCAGGCGGCGGGCGAGGAGGGTGCAGAGCCAGGACATCACGTAGCCGCACAAGCCGATGCACAGCACGCAGACCAGGATGATCTCCATGCGCGCGCCGGCCTCGGCGTTCATCATCAGGCTGCCCAGGCCGGCACCGGAGGCCAGGAACAGCTCGCTGCCCACCGCCGTCACCCAGGCGAAGGCCAGGGCCTGCAGCACGCCGGCGGCCATGCCCGGCAAGGCGGCCGGCAGCAGGATCAGGCGCAGTTGCTGGCTGCGGCTGAGCATCAGCACCCGGGCCGCCTCGCGGTGCTGGCCCTCGACCTGGCGCAGGCTTTCGAAGGTATTGAGCACCATCGGGTACAACGCCGCGAGGCTGACGATAAGCAGCTTGGCGCTTTCACCGTTGCCCAGCCACAGGGCGATCAAAGGGATCCAGCCAAGCATCGGCACCTGGCGCAGGGCGTGGAACAAGGGTGCGATCAGGCGGTTGGCCAGGCCGGACAGGGCCATCAGCGCACCCAGTGCGGTGCCGGCGACGATCCCTACGGCCAGGCCAATGCAGGTACGCAGCAGGCTCGCCCACAGGTTGACCAGCAGCTCGCCATTGCCCAGCAGTTCGGCCAGGGCCGCGCCCACCTGGGCCAAGGGTACGAAGGCGTAGGCGCCGGCAGTGCTCTGGCGCGAGGCATATTCCCAGGCGGCCAGCAGCAGTAACGGCAGCAGCAGGCCACGCAGTGCGTTCAGTTTCATCAGCAGCTCCTTAGCGGCTTTGCCAGCCGGACAAGCGTCGTTCGACCCGGCGCAGGCCGACATCCAGGGTGAAACCGATCACCCCGGTGACCACCACCCCGACCATCACCACATCGATGCGCAGCATCTGCCGGCCCATCTCGATCATCTGCCCCAGGCCGCTGTCGGCGGCCAGCAGCTCGCAGGCCACCAGCACCACCCAGGCGCGGGTCAGGGCAATGCGCAGGCCGGTGACGATGCCCGGCGTGGCGGCGGGCAGGGCCACACTCAGCAGCAGGCTGTACCAGGGCAGGCGATACACCCGGGCCACTTCCAGGTAGCGCTGGGGGATGTGGCGCACCGTCTCGGCGGTGGCCAGGGCCACCGGGAAGAACACGGTCAGGGCGACTATCGCGACCTTGAACAGCTCTTCGATGCCGAACAGCAGCACGAACATCGGGATCAGCGCCAGGCTGGGGAGCTGGCGCAGGGTATGGAACAGCGGCGCGCAATAGGCCTCGACCCGCGCTGACAATGCCAGCGCCAGGCCGAAGCCCAGGCCCGCCGCACTGCCAAAGGCGAAGCCCTGGGCCAGGCGCAGCAGGCTGAAAGCCAGGTGTTCAGGCAGCTCACCACTGGCGCACAGTTCAACAAAGGTCTGCCAGACCGCTGCCGGCGCGATCAGCAGGTTGGCCGGGAACAGCCCGGCGCTGGCCGCCCAGTGCCAGGCCAGCAACAGCAACAGCGGTGAAGCCAGGCCGCTCAGGCGGTAGCCGATACGCTTCATGCCACCACCTCCTGTACCTGCTGGCGTGGTTGCCGGCAGCACCAGGCCACCAGCAGCAACAGCGGGATCCAGCACAGGAACAGGTTGGCCAGGCCGGCGAAGTGGCTGATCGCGCCACCCAGCAGGGCGCCGCCGAAGCTGCCGGCCATCGACGCCAGGTTGAACAGGCCGGAGAGCTTGCTGCTGTCCTCGCGGCGCTGGCTCAGGCGAGCCATGTTGACCAGGTGCACCGTCGCCGTGGCCAGGCTCACCAGCACCGCCGCCAGCACCAGCCAGCCGTAGCCATGGCCCAGGCCGCACACCAGCAGGGCCGTGATCGCCAGCACCAGGCCCAGGGCATAGGCGCGGCCCGGGCTGGTCGAGCGCAACACCCGGCCGAGGCCGAACAGGGCAAGCACCGCGAACAGCGCTTCGATCATCACCAGGCTCACCGCATGGCCCTGAGGCACGCCGCCTTCCAGGGCCAGGAGGATGATGAAGGTGGTGAACAGGCTGGTGGTGGCGCTGTTGCTCAGCTCCACGGTGCAGCTCTGGCGGATGCTGCGCTCGCCCAGCAGCTGGCGGACCTGGGCCAGCATGCCGCTGGCCGGGGCCGCGGCACTTGGGCTGGCATCGCCGACGCCCTCCCAGAAGCGCAGGCTGTACAGCGCCATGCCGGCGAAGCTGGCGGCAATCAGCATGAAGGCCAGGGAGAACGCGCCGCGCTCGCTGAAGGCATTGCCCAGCAGCGGGCCGAGCAGGCCCAGGCCCAGGGTCAGGGCGCCGCGGTACCAGCCGGCCTTGTCGGTGCCCAGGTGCTTGAGCTGGCGCAGGAAGCTGCCGTTCATGGCGACGATGCGAAACGGGATGAACAAGCCGATCAGCAGCTGCCCCAGGGCCAGCCACCACCAGGCGGCATACAGCGGGATCGCCAGGTTGACCAGCATCGGCCCGAGGCTGGACAGGGCGTACACCCGGCGCGCGCCGAAACGGGCGATGACGAAGCCGGCGGGCAAGGTCAGGAACAGCATGCCCAGGGCCTCCATCGCCGCGATGACGCCGATTTGCCAGGCGTCGGCGCCCAGCGCCAGGGCGTACAGGGTGATGACGATCTTGGCCATGCCCACGGTGGCGCCGCTGACCAGCGCCAGCAGCAGGAAGCGAGGCAGAAAACCGCTTGCAGGGTGACTCATGGCAGCCAGCGCCCCAGGTCCGGCGTGCCCCAGGGCAGGCGCTGTTGCAGGTGCGCGGCGACCCGCAGCAGGCGGTCCTCGGCGTACCACGGGCCAACTAGCTGCACCCCCAGCGGCCAGCCTTCGCGGCTGAGCCCGGCGGGCAGGCTCAGGGCCGGGTGGCCGCTGAGGTTGAACGGGTGCAGGTAGTGAATCCAGTCGAAGTCGCCGTCCGTGCCGTCGGCGGCCAGCGGCGGCGCCGACAGGGCCGGCGTGAGCAGCACGTCGACCGCTGCGAACAGCCCCTGGATACGCCGCAGCAGGCGGGTCCGGGCGAACTGCGCGTGCTGCAGTTCATCGGCGCTCAGTTGCGGCAGGCGGGCGTCCAGCCAGCCGCGAAAACCTGGGTCGAGCTGATCGGCCTGGGCCGGGTAGCGCTCGCCGAGGAAGCGGCGCTTGAGGGCCAGCACCGTGGGCTCGAAGGCAGCGCCGCTGTCGCTCAGGTCCAGGCGATGCTGTTCTACCGTGGCGCCGGCCTCGCGCAGGGCGTTGGCCACGCGCTCGCCGGCCTGCAGCACCTGGGCATCGGCCGGGCCTTTGCCAACCTCCGGCAACCAGGCGACCCGCAAACCGCGCAGGTCGCCGTCGGCCCGGGCGGCGTCGTGCAGTGCCCGCCGGGGAACGCGCAACGACCAAGGGTCCCTGGGGTCGGGGCCGATCAAGACCTCCAGTGCCAGTGCGGCATCCGCCACGCTGCGGGTCAGGGTGCCCTGATGGCCAAGGGCGTTGAACAGGTCGAGGGCATGCACCTGGGGGATCGCCCCGAGGGTCGGCTTGATGCCGAGCACGCCGCAGCAGCTGGCGGGGATGCGCACGGAGCCGGCAATGTCGGTACCCACGGCAATCGCCCCGGCGCCCACCGCCACCGCTGCCGCCGCGCCACCGCTGGAGCCGCCGCTGGTGCGGCTGGGGTCCCAGGGGTTGCGGGTGATGCCGAACAGGCGGCTATCGGTGCTGGCCTTGGCGCCGAACTCCGGCATGGTGGTGGTGCCCAGCAGGATGCCCCCGGCGTTACGCAGGCGCTGCACGCTGGGGTCGTCGGCGCTGGCGACGTGGTCGCGGTAGAGCGCCGAGCCGAAGGTCTGTGGCGCGCCGGCCACCGGGATCTGCTCCTTGACCGTGAACGGCACGCCCAGCAGCGCCGGCAGCTCACCGCCGGCCCGGTAGCGGCGCTCGGCCTCCAAGGCCGAGGCCCGGGCGCGTTCGCGGTCCTGCCAGGTGAACAGGCGCAGGTGCGGGTCGATGGCGTCGATGCGGGCGAAACTCTGGTCGATCAGCTCGACCGGTGACAGCGCACCACTGCGCAGAAGGCTGACCTGTTCGGCGACGGGCAGCAGGGTCGGGTCAGGCATCGAAAGGCTCCAGGTCGGGGTGGCGGTCGGTGAGCGCGAGCAGGGCTTCCAGTTCGGCCGCCACTTTCAGCAGCGGGCCGTCGGCGTACCAGGGCGCGATCAGTTGCAGGCCCACCGGCAGGCCATCGGCGCTGAAACCGGCGGGCAGGCTCAAGGCCGGGTGGCCGCTGAGGTTGAACGGGTACAGGTAGTCGATGTAATGGCGCGCCTGTTGCGCGCCTTCGCTGTTGCCGGCCAGGCCCGCTTCGGCGGCGATGGGCGGCCGGGTCAGGGTAGGGCTGGCGAGGAAGTCGAAGTCTGCGAACAGCGCCTGGACCCGGCCAAACACCCGGTTGCGCGCTTCGCCGGCATCGCCCAGGGCTTGCCAGTCGATGTCGGCGCTGCGCTCCAGGCGCTGGCGGTACACCGGGTCGAACAGCGCGGCGTCTGCGGCCAGGCGCGGGGCGTAGCGGGCGTGGTGCTGGCTGGAGACCAGAATGCCGAAGCGCTCGGCATCGCCGTGCAGGTCGAAGTCGATGCGGCTGACCTGGGCGCCGAGGGCACGCAACCGATCCAGGGCTTGCAGGCCAATGGCGATGACCTGCGGATCGACGTCCGGGATGGGCAGGTCGAGCCAGGCGATGCGCACCCCGTCCAGGCGCCCGTCGGGTTGCGCCTGACGGGCATAGTCCTGGCTCACAAGGCCCAGCGACCATGGATCGCGCGGGTCGGCGCCGGCCAGCAGCTCCAGGGCCAGGGCGTTGTCGGCGACCGTGCGGGTCAGCGGCCCGATGTGGGCCAGCTGGGCGAAGCCATCGACGGCCTCCACCACCGGGATCACCCCGAGGGTGGGCTTGAGCCCGACCAGGTGGCAGCAGGATGCCGGGATGCGCACCGAGCCCGCCACGTCGGTGCCCAGCGCCAGCGGGCCGATGCCGGCCGCGACTGCGCCGGCCGAACCGCCGCTGGAGCCGCCCGGGGTGCGCGCGGGGTCCCAGGGGTTGCGGCTGACGCCATGCAGGGGGCTGTCGGTGGTGGCCTTGGTGCCGAACTCCGGCATGGTGGTGATACCCACCACGATCGCCCCCGCAGCGCGCAGGCGCTGGACCGCGACGTTGTCTTCGCGGGCGTGGTTGTCTTTATACAGTCGCGAACCGAAGGTCTGCGGCGCACCCGCCACGCCGAGGTTGTCCTTGATCGACACCGGCACCCCGTGCAGCGGGCCGACGCTGCGGCCCTCGCGGTAGTCGGCGGTGGCCTGGCGGGCTTGGGCAAGGGCGTGCTCGCGGTCGAGCCAGGTGAACAGGCGCAGCGTCGGGTCGAGCCGGTCGATGCGGGCGAACACCTGCTCGATCACTGCCAGCGGCGACAGTTCAAGCTGGCGATAGGCCCGGGTCAGCCCGGCGATATCCAGGTACAGGGCGCTCATCAGCGGTCTCCCGAGTCGGTGGTGGCATGGCTGCCACGGGTCCAGAAAATCACCCGCCGCTCAAGCCAGCGCACCAGTTGCGAACCGGCCACCCCGAGCAGGGCGAGCAGCAGCACGGCGGCGAACATCAGCGGCATGTTCATGTTTACCGAGGCGGCCTGGACCAGAAAGCCAAGGCCGCCCTGGGCGGCGAGGAACTCGGCCACCACCGCGCCGATCAGCGCCAGCGACACGGCGATCTGCAGGCCGGCGAAGATGTCGCCGGCGGCGGCCGGCAGCTTGACGTGGAAGAACAGGTAGGCGCGTGACGCACTGAACGCCCGGCAGGCGTCGAGCAGGTCCGGGTCGGCGCGGCGGATGCCGGAGAAGGTATTGACGAACAGCGGGAAGAAGCAGGTGAGGGCGACGATGATCAGTTTCGAGGTGTGCTCGAAGCCGAACCACACCAGGATCAGCGGCGCCAGCGCCACCTTGGGCGCCGATTGCAGGGCCAGCAGCAAGGGGTAGCAGAAGCGTTCGAACAGCGTCGATTCCGAAAGCAGGGCGCCCAGCAGCAAGGCCAGCGCCGAGCCGCACAGAAAACCGCCGAGCACCTCGCCGAGGGTGATCCACACATGCTTGAGCAGGTCGCCCTGGTGCACGCCCTGCCACAGGGCCAGCAGCACGTCGCGGGGCGAGGCGAGGATGTAGTCGGGCACGCCGAACAGGCTGATCGCCAGCTGCCAGGCGAGCAACAGCAGCAGGGTCGAGATCAAGGGGTAGGCGAAAGCGGGAAGGCGGCTCATGGGCTGAAGTACCTGCGCAGGTGTTGGCTGAGTTCGATGAAGCGGGGCGCGGCCAGGGTGTCTAGGGTGCGCGGGCGCGGCAGGTCGATGGCGAGGTTCTCGACGATGCGCCCGGGGCGCGCCGACATCACCAGTACCCGGTCGGAGAGGAACACCGCTTCGGCGATGCTGTGGGTGATGAACAGCACCGACTTCGCCTGGGCCTGCCAGATGCGTTGCAGCTCCAGCATCAGGTGTTCGCGGGTCATGGCGTCGAGGGCGGCAAAGGGCTCGTCCATCAGCAGCAGCTGCGGGTCGTGCAGCAGCATGCGGGCGATGCCGACCCGCTGCTGCATGCCGCCGGACAGCTCGAACGGGTAGTTGTCGGCGAACGCCGCCAGCCCGACCAGCTCCAGCACCTGCTCGGCCCGCGCGGCGGCCTGGGCCTTCGGCAAGCCGAGGGTCTGGGCCGGCAGCAGCACGTTGGCGCGCACGCTTTTCCACGGCAGCAGGTTGGGTTTCTGGAACACCACGCCGGTCTCCCGGCGCGGCGCGCTGATCGGGGTGCCGTCGAGCAGCAGCTCGCCCTGGCTGGCCGGCAGCAGGCCGGCGACCAGTTTGAGCAGGGTCGATTTACCGCAGCCCGAGGGGCCGAGGATGGAGACGAATTCGCCGCGGCCGATGCGCAGATCCACCCCGGCCAGGGCGTCGATCGGGCCGCGCCGGCTGGCGTAGCGCACGCCGACGTCGCGGGCGCTGAGCACGCTGTCGGCCAGGTGGGGGAAGATGGCCTGGTTCATTGGGCCGCCTTGGCGCGGGCGTCGAGGGCTGCGTGGTCATAGTCGGTGAAGGACGCGGCCAACTGGTTGGAGAACAGCGCCGGCAGGTCCAGCGCGATGCCCTTGAAGTAGCCCTGGCCCTGCATGGCCGCCAGGTAGCCGGTAATGCGCGCGTGGTCGAAGCGGCCCTGGCTGGCGGCCGGGTCGGCTTCGATCAACTGCAGGCGCCGGCTCAGCAGGGTGATCGCGTCGGCCTCGTTGTTGACCAGCGCGCCTTGGCTCGGCCGGGTTTGCGGGTACTGCTGCCACACCGCGCGCACGCAGAACGCTGGGTTGGCCACGCAGGCCCGCTGCCCTTGGTTGTAAGCGCGGCCGAAGCGGGCCAGCAGCTCGGGCTGCTCGCGCAGGGTGTCGGCATGGGTGATGAAAACCCCGGCGCCCAGGCCACGGAAGGCGTCCGGGTAGTGCAGGCGGCGCAGCTTGAAGCCGGTCAGCTCGAACATGTCGTTCCAGCTGTCGTTGAAATTCAGCGCGTCGATACGCTGGCTGCGCAGGGCGTGGAAGCCCGCGCCGAGCACGCCGACGGCGGAGAAGGTGAAGTCCTGTTCGCCGATGCCTACCGACTTGAGCACCGCGCGGGTGGTGTCCACCTGCGGCCAGTTCAGCGCCCCGGTGCCGACCCGCTTGCCCTTGAGGTCTTCCAGGCGCTGGATGTTCGAGTCAGCGGCGACGGCGAACTCGAAGGTCTGCGGCAGCAGGTTGTAGAAGAAGGCGATGGGCAGCGTCTTGCCGGGGTTCTGCTGGTAATAGTTGAGGATCGGCTCGGGCAGGCCCACTGCCAGGGTCACCCGTTTGCTGGTCAGGGCGGGCAGGGTGTCGGTGATCTCGAAGGCTTCGACGTCGAGGTTGGCGTCCTTGAACAGGCCCAGGGCCTGGGCGGCGGCGAAGGGCGCCAGGCTGACCACGTTCGGCGCCGGGCCGAGGCCGACCTTGACAGTGTCGGCTGCCTGGCTGGAAAGGCTGGCCAACGCCAGGGCGAGGGCACTGAGGGTGGTGCGCACGGTAGTCGGGGTCATGGCGGGCTTTCCGGGAATGTCTTGAGGCTGAGATAGCAGGTTGCATGCCAGGCCCTGTGGGCGCGGGCAAAGCCTCGCCGTTGCTGGGCTGTGGCGTTGGATTGGGGTGGCGTTGGTGCGGGGTTGCTGCTGGGGCAGCAGGTGCCGGGCGCCGGGGTGTTGCTCCAGCAGCAGCGGTGGGAGCAACTGTCTGTTATTGCCTGTTCGGGCCTCATCGCTGGCAAGCCAGCTCCCACAGGTTTTCCAGCGTCCTTATGGGAGCTGGCAACTCAGTTCCCACAGGTTTTCCAGCGTCGTTGTGGGAGCTGGCAAGTCAGCTCTCACAGGTTTGCCAGCGTCGTTGTGGGAGCTGGCTTGCCAGCGATGAGGCCCGTATCAGCAGTGCAAGGCCGTTGCTTCTACCCCGTGGCTCAGAACTTGGCCGTAACGCTCACACCCGCAGTACGCGGATCGCCGTAGGCCGCCCAGTACGGCGAGCTGCCGCGGTTCAGCGACAGCCCGTGGACCTGGTACTGCTTGTCGGTGACGTTGTTGACGTAGCCGGTGACGCTGTACTTGTCGTCGGCAGTGGCATAGGTCAGGTGCACGTTGGCCAGGGCGTAGCCGTCCTGGTCCAGCCAGTTCCAGTCCGAACGCTGGTAGGCCGAGGTGAAGTACTCCTTGCTCTGGTAGCGCACATCGCCACCGATATTGATCTTGCCCGGGATGTCCAGCGGCAGGCGGTAGTCCAGGCCCAGGGCGTAGACGTGCTTGGGCGAGCGCACGAAGCTGTTGCCTTTCCACAGGTCGCCGGTGAACTCGGTGTCCAGGTAGGAGGCGCTGAACTGCACCAGCAGGTCGTCGATCGGGCGTGCCTGGATTTCCAGCTCGGCGCCCCTGGCCTTGCCCTGGGCGTCGTTGGCCAGCAGCGAGACGATGCTGCCGCTGGCGGTGGTGGTGGTCGCGCTCACCTGCATGTCGTCGTAGTCGTAGTAGAAGATGTTGGCGTTGGCGTTCAGGCGCCCGTTGAACCATTCCGACTTCAGGCCCAGCTCATAGGAGTGCAGGGTTTCCGGGTTGACCGTGCTCAGTTGCTCCAGGCTGCTCGACAAACCGGTGTTGAACGCCCCGGAGCGGAAGCCCTTGGCGTAGCGGGCATACACCCGCAGGTTGTCGGTGAGGCGGTATTCCGGGGTCAGGTCATAGGTGACCGCGCGCCAGGTCTTGTTGCGCTGGGCGTTGCCGTTGGCCCCTGCGCCGGCGATGGCTTGTGGGTCTTGCAGGTTGCCGAAGTCCCACCAGTCGCCGCCGTCGCCGCCGGTGAAACCGCTGCCGGTGTACTGCAGCAGGTCCAGGTCGATGTCCTTTTTCTCCTGGGTCCAGCGCAGGCCGCCGGTGAGGGTGAAGGCATCGCTGAAGTCGTAGGCGAGGTTGCCGAACAGCGCGTAGCTGGTGCTGTTGTGGTCGAAGTCGATGCCGGTGTAGGCGGCATCGCTGTCCAGCACCGAGGTCGCCTGTTTGCTGATCAAGGCTTCGTGGAAGGCGTGGGCGCCGACGATCCAGCGCAGGGTTTCGTTGGTCGGCGAGGCCAGGCGCAGCTCCTGGGAGTACTGGCGCCAGCGGTTGTTGGTGTAGGCGTGGCCGCCTTCGACCGGGGTCAGGTCATCGTCGTTGGTGGCGCGCTGGCGGGTCTGGTCGTAGGCGGTGATCGAGGTCAGGCGGTAGTCGCCCAGGTCGTAGTTGAGGGTCAGGGAGGTGCCGTCGTGCTGGACCTTGGATTTGTTCTCGACGTTGCTTTCGATGTAGCGGCGGTGCGGGTCCTGCCGGGTGTAGCCGTTCAGCCAAGGGAAGCGGCCCACCGGCAACAGGCCGTTGGCGTTGCCGCGCGACTCGCTGTTGTGGATGTTCCACAGCGCTTCCAGGTCGGGGTTGAGCTTGGCCAGGAACTGCAGGCGGAAGGCCTTGCGGTCGATGGCGTCGTTGTCGCCGCCGATATTGGTGTTGCTGACGAAACCGTCGCGCTCCTTGGAGTAGATCGACACCCGCGCGGCCAGGCGGTCTTCGACCAGGGCGCCGCCGATGGCGCCGTTGACGATCTGCTCGTTCTTGCTGCCGTAGGCGAGGGTGCCGTAGCCGTCGGTGTCGAAGGTGGGCCGCTTGCTGATCACGTTGACCGCGCCGCCGGTGGTGTTCTTGCCGTACAGGGTGCCTTGCGGGCCGCGCAGCACTTCGATGCGGTCGATGTCGAACAGCGGGTCGCCACCGGCCAGCGGTGCGTTGAGGTAGACGTCGTCGGCGTAGATGCCCACCGGGAACACCGTCGCGGCGCCGACGTCGCCGGTGCCGACGCCGCGGATGTACCAGCGTGGGCGGTCATCGCCGTCGGGGTTCTTGGCCTGGGCGTTGGGCACGAAGGTCAGGGTCTTGCCGACGTAGTCGGTGGCGGTCTGGCCGAGGTTCTCGCCGCTGACCGCGGTGACGGCGTTGGCGATGTCTTGCACGCTTTCTTCGCGGCGCTGGGCGGTGACTGTGACGGTCTTCAGGGCTGGGCTGGCTGTGGTGGTTGCCGGGGTGTCCTCGGCGGTGGGTTCGGCGGCGAGCAGGTGTGGGCTGGCCAGGGCGCCGGTCAGCAGGCTGGCGTGCCACAGGGCGCGGGTGATGGGGTTGATAGGGGTGCGGATGGGCATGGTGGCTCCGTTGTCACTGGCAGAATATTTATGAGGGCGCCACGCGGCGTACTAGGCCATAGCAGACCTTGTGCCAGCTTTTTGCGTTTTATAAGTTATTGATTTGTAACTGTTATTTGTTTTTTTGGGTGGGGTGTGTTGAGCGGCGAGCAGTTGATTGCTCATGGGGTGCTGATCTGGCAGCAGTGACGGGGGTGGGATCTTGGGGGGGCAGGTTTACGCGGGGCGTTGGTCTGTTAGTTGCTCGGCGTTCGGCGTTCGGCGTTCGGTGTTGGGTGTTGGTTTTGGACGTTGTATGCGCATTCATTTGTGATGTCGACGCGTAGTCACCTTTCCGCCCTTACGGCGGGTTACTTTTTTTCTTGGAAAAAAGTAACCAAAAACCGCTCGCTCCATTCATACGGCCCTCCGCTGCGCTCCGGGTCCCTTCGCTCCGGCGTCTTCCGGGCCCGCGCGGCCTCCGACTTGCTGCGCAAGTCTACATCTCGCGCCTTCGGCTGCGCCGAAGGGTGCTGCGCACCAGGGCCCTCCAGACGCCTACGCTCAGCCTCCTGAAGTCGCGAAGTTAGGGGCGGCGCCTGGGCTGGCGTTAGCTGTCGCTAGTTGGATTGGTTGGGAACTCAGGACTGCAATCGCTGGCAAGCCAGCTCCCACAGGTTAGTGCGAATTTTCAAACTTGCGCTGTACCTGTGGGAGCCGGCTTGCCGGCGATAGGGCCCGAATAAACAATGCATAAACAACAGCCAAACCTAGATAGCCGCATTACTGCTCTTGATCTGCTCTTGATCTGCTCTTGATCTGCTCTTGATCTGCTCTTGATCTGTTTTTGCTTTTGCTTCTAAGCGCGCAATAGTTCAGGCAACACAAATTGCGACTTCAGGAGGCCGAGTGGAGGTGACTGGAGGGCCCTGGTGCGCAGCACCCTTCGGCGTAGCCGAAGGCGCGAGATGTAGACTTGCGCAGCAAGTCGTAGGCCGCGCGGGCCCGTAAGGCACCGGAGCGAGGGGACCCCGGAGCGCAGCGCAGGGGCCGTATGATGGGAGCAGGCGGCTTTGCCTACTTTGGCCAAGACCAAAGTAGGCCGCCGTAAGGGCGGAAAGGTGACTAAAAGTCGCCATCGCCGCTGAATGCGCATACATCTACAAAAACCAACACCTTGAACTCAGGCTCAGGCTCAGGCTCAAACCGCCAACCGCGAAGTCGACCGCAACACCGCCTCAAGCACACTAAAGTCAATCCACTCCCGCACATCAAACCGCCGCGGAATAAACCCCCACCGGTGCAAAAAATCGGTGAAATCCTGCAACCCCACAATCGACTGCTCATCAAGCATGGTCCGCAAGCGCCGATGCGCATCCTCCCCGTAAGCCGTGGCCACCCAATGCTCACTGGTATTCAGCTCACGGGCCAGAAACTGCCGGGTTTCCTCCGGATGCGCCCAAGCCCACTGCTCAGCCCGCAACACACTATCGACGATCAGCCGCGCCGCCTCGGGATGATGCTGCAGCAGGTGGCCATCCATGGTCAGGGTCCGCGGCGTGCCGTTGTTCGAGCGGATCAACGGGTCAGGGTGCGACCCCGTGTCGATGACCACATGCAACCCGAACTCGTTGGCCAGGCTCACCGCATGGGCACCCTTGAGGAAGATCGCATCGATGTCGCCGCGCAACAGACCGATCAGTTCGTTGTTGCGCAGGATCGGCCCGTTGCTGGCGTAGGCCACCGTGGTGCCGTGCACGCGGCGGATCTGCTCGTCGCTGTGGGTGCCGCCGTAGGGGTAGTCCACCAGCTCCACGTCACTGACGCTCAGCCCTTCGAGCTTGAGGGCGTTTTCCAGGCCGCGCAGGGCCTGGGCACGGGTGAAATCTATCTGCACATTGGCCCACTTGGGCAGGCCGAAGCGCCGGTGACGCAGGTCGCGCACGCTCTTCACGCCGCTGTCTGCGGTGGTCAGGATCAACTGCACCTCGTCGCTCCACGACAAGCCGAGCAGGCGCGTGTCGCGCCCGCTGGCGTAGGCCCAGATCGCCGGGATGTTGCCGCCATGGCGCACCGAGTTGGGCAGGTGGTGGTCGTAGTGGGCTTCGCGCACATCGCGCAGCGCCGACTCGCGCAGCGCCTGGATATTGGTGCCGTGCGGGCGCAGGGCCTCGGCCAGGCGCCCGGACTCGACAGCAAGGCCGAGCCCGGTCGGTACCGGGCTGTGGGTGTACCAGAGGGTGTCCAGTGGGGTGCTCATCGCAGGTCCTTGCGTGGCTGGTCGGGGGTGTTGCGCAGCAGCGGCAGGACTTCCTGGCCGATGCGCAGGGCTTCTTCGAGGTGCGGGTTGCCGGCCAGGATGAAGGTCGAGAAACCAGCCTCCTGGTACTCGGCCAGGCGTTCGGCGATGTTCTGGTGGCTGCCCACCAGGCCCACGGCCGGGCCGGGCTTGGCCTTGGCGAAACCGGCCCACAGGTTCGGCCCGATGACCAGGTCGTCGAAGCGCTCGAGGTGTTGGTGATAAGCCGTCTGGCGGGCGGCGCCGACCGAGTCGGAGCCGCGGGTGAAGTCCTGGCTGACCTGGCTGGGGCGGTTGCCGATGGCCTCGAACTGCCGGCGCAGGTCACGCCAGGCAGCGTCTTCGGTCTCGCGGGCGAACAGGTCCACGCGCAGGCCGAAGCGCACCTGGCGGCCCTGTTTGTCGGCCAGTTCGCGCACCCGCTCCAGGTGCGGCTTTAGCGCCGCCACCGGCTCTGCCCAGTTCAGGTAGACGTCGGCATGCCGGGCGGCAACGTCCAGGGCCGGGTCGGAGAAGCCCGAGAAATACACCGCCGGTTTGCGCTCGTGGCGCAGCTCTTCGGGCAGGCTGCCGTGCTCCAGGCGGTACACCTCGCCCTCGTAGCTGAACTGCGGGTGGCGCCACAGGCCGTCGATGATGTCGAGGAACTCGTCGGTGCGCCGGTAGCGCTGGTCGTGGTCGAGGAAGTCACCGTGGGCCCGCTGGCTGGCGGGATTGCCGCCGGTGATGATGTTCCAGTCCAGGCGGCCGTGGCTCAGGTGCTGGAGGATCGCGGCCTGCTGCGCCACGTAGGCCGGCAGCGTCCAGGCGGCCTGGAACGCCACCAGAAAACGCAGGCGCCGGGTTTCCCGGGCCAGGGCCGCGGCGGCGATCCATGGCTCGGGGCCGGTGGGCAGCAGGGCGCCCTCGAAGCCTGCCAGCTCGGCGGCCTTGGCCACCTGGGCGATGTAGTCGATGTAGGTGAAACCGTCGGCGCTGCCGCTGGCCGTGCGGCCGGGGGCGATATGGCCGGGCCGGGCCGAGAAACTGCCACGGTCGTGCAGGTCGGTGCTCAGCTGGTGGCCATCGCTGCCCAGCGGCAGGCGCCAGAAGAATTCACTGCTCATGGATTCGCGTTCCTGAACCAAAGGTAGGGGTGACAAGGGATAGCAATGCCCATGCCACGCCCCTGGCAGCGGCCTGGCGAGGGCTTGCCGGTGGCCGCTGCTGCTGGAGCAGCACTCCGTCAGCAATGGCTGCTGGGGTGTCAGCAGCTGCGGGCCGCCCGCGTGCGACACAGGCCAGCGCGGGCGCGGCGCGGCCCACCTGGCACAGGTTCTGCTGACAGGCCAGGCAGCCATCAACGGCGCATACCCTTGCCAGGAGTCAACATGAGCCAGATTTCCCCACTTCTCGACGCCGCCATTCTGGCCCAGGTCGAGCAGGCCAAGCGTGATACCGCCAAGGTATTCCGGGTGCTCAAGGACAGCCGCACGCTGACCGCCACCAACACCTTCCAGGCGCACCTGCGGGTGCCCGGCACGGACCTGGTGATCGCCCTGGCCACTCCCAGCCCATGGGACGACGACCAGAGCATCCGCGCCGTGGTCGCCAGCTACGACGGCGTGGTCCACCTCGATGAATACCTGGCCCCGGGCGTGGCGCTCGGCGAAAGCCGCCAGGGCGGCGCGGGCAAGCGCTACGCCGCGGTGCTGCAACAGCGCCCCGAGGTCAATGTAGTGATCCACGTGCACACGCCGTACCTGGGCGGCTGGGCCGGCGCCCACCGCGCATTGCCGCTGGACTACGCCGCCGCCCAGCGCGTCACCCTGGCCCGCGAGCTGCCGGTGTACATCGACCGCCGCCAGCCGGAGTCGGCGTTCATCGTGCAGGTGATCGAGGCCAATCCGCACACCCCGGCGATTCTTGAAGCCAATGGCGGGGCGACGTTCTGGGGCGAGGGCATCCTCAAGTCGGCCAAGTGGATCCTGCTGTTCGAGGAGGGCGCCTACTTCCAGACGCTGGCCGAGGCGGTCGGCGGTGGCAAGCCGTTCGGGCCCGGCGTGCTGGAGCAGCAATGGCGCATGAGCGGGCTGTGGGAGGAGGGCCGGGCGCTGATCGCCGAGGTTTAGCCGCGGGTTGCCGCAGCGCCCCGGGGCGCTGCGGTGGTGGCTCAGCCTTGCTTGGCGCGCAGGCCCTTTTCACCCTTGGCCAGGATGGCGGTGTACTCGCCCGGGTCGACGCCGTTGAGGTAGTAGTTACCGATGTGATGCAGGCGCCAGCGGATCGGGTCGTGGGTGGTGTGGGCCCGGGCATCGCGCCAGAAGCGATCGAGGTTCCATTTGCTGAGGATCGCGCTGGCACCCAGCAGCGAGAAGATGTCGCTGGCGATCTTCAACGCGGCGGCATCGGCATGGGCGCGGGCGGTGGCCACCGCCAGGATCAGTTCGTCCTGCAACGGCTTGTCGTCCTCGTCCTGCAGGTGCTGGTCGAACAAACGGGCGGCCTCGCGCAGCACGGCTTCGGCGCCGCGCAGGGCCACGGCGTACTCGCCGACCTGGCGGATGATGTGCGGCTCTTCCCAGGCATGCTCCACACCGCTTTCCACCCAGGGCCGGGCACGGCTGCGCAGGTACTCGCTGCCGGCCTGCAGGGCGCCGGCGGCGATACCGCTGTCGATGGCCGCGTGGAGGATCTGCGGGAAGGTCAGGCCGGTGCGCTTCATCGGCCCTTCGCTGGCGACGAAGAAGTCGTCGTCCACCTCGATGTCGTGGAAGTTGACCGTGCCGCTGACCGAGTGGCGCTGGCCGAAGGCGCGCCAGTCGTCGATCAACTCAAGGCCAGGCGCCGCGCGGTTGATCCACACGCCGGCGGCGCCCTCGCCGTAGCTGGCGGTGAGCCAGATCCAGTCGGCCAGGTAGGCGCCGGTGCAGTAGAACTTGCTGCCGTTGAGCAGCAGGCGGCCGTCGGCGCCACGCGCCAGCTGGGTCTTGATGGCGAACTTGTTCTTGCCGCCGACTTCCGCCAGGGCGTTGGCCAGGCGCTTGCCGGCCAGCACGTCGGCGAGGATGCGGGTGCGGGCGGTGGCGCTGTAGCCCTCGACGATGCCGCGCAGCATCACGTTGTGGATCTGCAGGATCTGGCCGACGCCGCCATCGGCGCTGGCGATCAGGCGCACCACCTCGACGATGGTCGCCACCGAGGCGCCAAGGCCGCCGTACTGGCGCGGTACGCCGATGGCGGTGAGGCCGCTGGCGCTGAGCAGCTCGGCCTGGCGGATGGGCAGTTGCTGTTCGTTGTGCGGGTCGCTGGCCAGCTGGCTGATTTCGGTGGCCACTTCGCGGGCCACGGCGATGGCCTCGGCCTCGCTGTGCAGGGTTCTTGTGTGGGGGGTGTGGCTCATGGTGGCTCCTGGGTAGGTTAGGCGAGGCAGGGGCAGGAGCAAGTTCTGCGCCAGCGCCCGCAAACACCCTGGGCGCGGGCCTGGCAGCGGCGAGGCAGGGGCTACGAACGGGCCGTTTGCGCAGCCAGCAGCAGCGCACTGCTGGCCAACTGCTGCTGAGGCAGCAATAACCCCTTCAGGTGAGCGCAAAGCTCCGGAATACCTGGGCTGCAGCGGTTGGCATGGGCATTGCGATGTGCTCGGCAAACGGCCTTGTCGGCCCTCTCAATCCTGGAGTACTTCATGCCAAACGCTGCCAGCGCACCCGCGTCGCCGCCCCCATCCCTGGACCGCCTGTGGTTCACCCGTTGCCCGGTCCCCACCGCCTCCGGGCTGGCCTACAAACTGGGCTGGCTGCAACAAGAGTTCGCCGCCGACGGCATCCGCGTCGACACCTTGCAGGACGCCCGTGAACTGGGCCGCCATCACTACGACCACGAGCTGCCCGGGCTGATCCGCGAGGGCGGCAACGTGCCGGCCCTGGCGGCGCGCGCGGCGGGCTCGCCCACCCGGCTGATCGGCCTGACCTGGATCGAGGAGTGGCAGACCATCCTGGTTCGCCGCGATGCGGGCATCAGCCGCCCGGCCGACCTCAAGGGCAAGCGCCTGGCCTTGCCGGCCTGGAGCGAGGCCGGGCGCCCGGGCAGTTTCGTCCGGGCCATGAGCCTGCACGGCTACAGCAGTGCCCTGAAGCTCGGCGGGCTGGACTTCGATGACGTGCAGCTGGTCGAAGTGCCGCTGGCCAGCCTCGACGACGGGCCGGGGCCGGCCCGCATCGACCACCTGCAACGGCTGTGGAGCGGCCTGGATTACCTGGTGCGCGGTGAAGTCGATGCGGTCTACGTCAAAGGCGGCGCCGCGGCGGACGCGGCGCGGCGCCTGGGCCTGGTGGTGGGTATCGACCTCGACCTGATCGCCGCGCCGCGCTACCGCATCAACAACGGCACGCCGCGGCCGATCACCGTTCACCAACGGCTGCTCGACGAGCACTTCGACCTGGTGGTGCGCTTTCTCGCCCAGACCCTGCTGGCGGCCGACTGGGCCCGGGACAACCTTGGCCCGCTGCGCGCCATCCTCGCCGAGGAGACCGCTTCCGAGCAGGCGGGCATCGAGCAGGCCTACCGTGGCGATTTCCACGCCTCGCTGCACCCGGACCTGTCTGCCGAGCGCCTGGAATACCTGGCCCTGCAAAAAAACTTCCTCTACCGCCATGGCTTTCTCGAACGCGACTTCGAGTTGGCCGGCTGGGCCGACCCACGCCCGCTGCAGGCGGCCCACGAACTGATCGCCCGCCGTCATGGCGCCCGGGCCGGAGTGACACACGCATGAAACCGCCTTTCCAGTTGCAGCGCCTGGCCTTGCTGATCGCCTTGGGTGCTGGCCAGGCCCTGGCCGCCGACAGCGTGGCGCCGCAAGCCGACCCGCAGACCCTGACCACGGTCACCGTCACCGCGCAGAAACGCGAAGAGTCGCTGCAGGATGTGCCGGCGGCCATCTCGGCGGTGTCCGCCGAGCAGATCCGCAACACCGGTGGCGGCTTCACCGCCGGCAAGGCGCTGCAGGATGTGCCGAACGCCATTGCCCCGGAGTTCGCCGGCCACCAGCGCCCGCGCTGGTACATCCGTGGCATGGGCTCGGGCGACATGGCCTCGACCACGGTGTACCCGGTGGGCATCTACACCGACGATGTGTATATCAGCCCCCACGTGGCCACGGGCTTCCCCCTGTACGACCTGGAGCGGGTGGAAATCCTGCGTGGCCCTCAGGGGACCCTGTGGGGCAAGAACACCACCGGCGGGGCGATCAACTTCGTGTCGCGCAAGCCGAGCTTTGCCGAGCCCGCCAATGGCTACTTCAAGGTCGATGCCGGCAACTACGCCTCACGGTTGTACGAAGGTGCCTATGGCGGCAGCCTGGTGCAGGACCGCCTGGCGGCGCGGGTGGCCTTCAGCGAGCAAAGCCGCGATGGCCAGTTGAAGAACCTGGTGGACGGCCACACGGTCGGCGATGTCCATGACCAGGCGGTGCGCGCGCAACTGCTCGCGCAAATCAGCGAAGACCTGCAAGCGACCCTGCAGCTGCATGCCCGCGACTACCTCGGCCAGGGCATCGCCACCCGTGCCTGGGGCAGCGGCCCCGGCTACACCACGCTGTTCGGCCCGACCCCGGTGCTGGACACCGACGAAGCCGCGTTCACCGGCAAGGCCGAAGACCGCATTCGCCACAACGGCGTGCAACTGGGCCTGAAATGGGAACTGGGCGAGCTGCAACTGGACTCGATCACCGCCTTCGATGATGTCACCGAGAAGGCCCAGGGCCCGAACATGAGCATCTATGAGTTCGGCCGCTCCTATGGCGACGACCACTGGAAGCAGGTGTCCCAGGAGCTGCGCCTGTCGTCGCCGCGTGATCAGACCGTCAGCTGGATCGTCGGCACCCACCTGTTCCACGAAAGCCTCGACAGCGCCAGCAGCAGTGCCATCCTGCCGGCGGCCTACAACCAGGCGTTCGACGTCGCCAGCTATGGCCGTACCGACCTTGAGCAAAGCACCACCAGCTACGCGCTGTTCGGCAGCAGTACCTGGCAGGCCACCGATGACCTGCGCCTGACCCTTGGCCTGCGCTGGACACGCGAGACCAAGGACATCGACCTCGACCGCGTGGTCGCACCCGACGCCGCCAGCGTGTCGGTGGGCAGCAATGCCGACTGGTGGCGCAGCTATAACGGCGCTCTGGTGACCGCCGCGCAGCAGGACGACAAGCGCACCTGGAACAAGCTGACCTACGACTTCACCCCCGAGTACCAACTGAACGACAACGCGCGGGTGTACTTCCGTTACGCCAAGGGCTTCCGTTCCGGTGGCTTCAATGGCGGCGCCACGGTGCAGGCGGAAACCTCGGTGGTGTCGCCGGAGACCGTCGATGCCTACGAGCTGGGGATCAAGAGCGAATGGCTCAACGAGCGCTTGGTGGCCAATGCCAACGTCTTCTACTACGACTACTCGGACATCCAGGTCAATGCGGTGTCGGTGCGTGACGGCCAGGTGGTGTCGCTGCTGACCAACGCCGCCCAGGGCGTGATCCGCGGCGCCGAGTTCGAGCTGCAGGCGCTGCCGCTGGACAACCTGCACCTGAACGCCTCGGTCGGCCTGCTGCACACCGAGCTGCAGGACTTCGTCTCCGGCGGCGTGGACTACTCCGGCAACCGCATCGCCCGCTCGCCGGCGCGCACCCTGTCGCTGGGCGCCCGCTACCGCATCCCGCTGGCCGGCGGCGATGCGGTGACCCTGGAAAACACCTGGCGCTACCAGGGCCGCATCTACTTCCTGCCCACCTCCCAGGAGGACCACAGCGTGTCCCAGGGTGGCTACACCCTGGGCAACGCCAGCGCCACCTACCACTTCGGCGGCGCGCTGGACCTGGATGTCAGCGCCTACGTCAACAACCTGACCGACAAGCAGTACAAGACCGACAGCGTGCCGTTGCCGTTCGATATCGCCTGGGATGCCCGTGGCGACCGACGCACCTACGGGCTGTCGCTCACCACCAACTTCTGACCGAGCGGGGGACACACCCCGCCCTGGCACCCGAGCCGTCGCGTGCACCCGACGAACCTCTTTTCAAGGAACAACCCTGATGGCGATCAAACTGCTCTGGTACCTCACCGCCCCCGACGGCCCTTACCCGTGGGAGGCCGAGGGCCGCTGGCGAACCGGTTTCAACCACCTCAAACAAGTGGCCGTGGCGGCCGACCGCCTAGGCTATTACGGCGCGCTGCTGGGCACCGGGCCCAACGCCAACCTGGTGACGGCGACCTCGCTGATCGACGCCACCGAGCGCCTGCGCTTTCTGGTGGCCCAGTACCCCGGCGAACTCTCGCCCGCGGTGCTGGCCCATTACGCGCTGACGTTCGACAAGTACTCGGGCGGGCGCCTGCTGCTCAACCTGGTCAACGGCAACGACGACGGGCTGGCGTCGCTTGGCGTGCATTTCCCCCACGCCGAGCGCTACCAGTTCAGCCGTGATTACTGGCGTGCGTTCCAGCATGTGTATGCCGGCCGTACCGAGGCGTTCGACAGCCCCTACGTCAAGCTTGCCGCCCGTGCGCCCGAGGACGCCGAGCACCCGTTGGGTGGCTGGAACGCGCCACGGCAATTGCCCGGCGTGCCGTTCTGGGGGGCGGGCAGCTCGCCGGCCGGGGTGGCCCATTCGGTGGAGTTGCTGGACGTTTACCTGAGCTTTGCCGACACCCCGCGCAAGCTGGGCGACAAGTTCCGCCGGGTCGCTGCCGAGGCGGCCAAGCTTGGGCGCACCCTGAGCTACGGCACGCGCCTGCAGATCATCGTGCGGGAAACCGAGGCGCAAGCCTGGGCGCATGCCGAGCACCTGCTGCAGCGCACGTCGTTGCAGACCGCGCTGGACGCGGTCGCCAGCCAGTTGCCGGCCGGCGAGACGCTACACAGCTACCGCAGCGAAGACCCGCGCGTACAACGTTGCCTGGAGGCCCTGAAGGCCGGGCGCTTGCCGGCGCTGCGTGACCTGGAGGTGTACCCCAACGTTTGGACCGGCCCCAGCCTGTTCGGCTTCGACATCCTGCGCCCGGCGGCGGGCACCTACCTGGTCGGCAGCGCCGAACAGGTCGCCGAGCGCCTGCGCGAGTACCAGGCAGAGGGTGTTTCGGCGTTCATCCTGTCGGGCTTCCCGCTGGTGGACGAGGCGCAGCGGGTGGCCGACCTGCTGTTCCCGCTGCTGGAGCTGGACCACGGTTTCGCCGTGACCCCGCTCAACGGCTCCCATCGCCAGGAGGGCTGAGCCATGCGCCAGGTTGCCCAGGGTTCGGCAACGCAGCTGTTGCGCCGTGGCCTGTTGTGGTTCGCGGCGATCCTGCTGCTGGCCTTGTGCGGCCCTTGGCTGGCACCCCATGACCTCACCGCCTTGCGCGGCGAGGTGTATGGCCCGGCGCTAGGCGGGGCGCCGCTGGGCTTCGACTACCTGGGGCGCGATGTGCTGTCGCGGGTGCTGGCCGGCGGTCGTTCGCTGGTGCTGATGAGCCTGGCCGCCGCCACCCTGGCCTTGCTGGTGGGCACCGTACTGGGCCTGCTGGCGGGGTTCAGCCGCGGTTGGGCGGACCGCCTGTTGCAGTGGTTGGCCGACCTGTCGCTGGCCTTTCCGGATTTGATCCTGGTGCTGCTGGTGGTGTCGTTGCTCGGCCGTGAACCGTGGCTGATCGTGGCGAGCGTGGCGTTCGCCTTCTTGCCGGGCACCTTGCGCCTGGCCAGGAGCAGCGCCCTGGCCCTGGCCGGGCAGGAGTTCGTCGAGGCGGTGCGGCTGCTGGGCGTGCCGCGTTGGCGGATCCTGCTCGGCGAAATCCTGCCGAACATGCTCGGGCCGCTGCTGGTGCACTACGGCAACCTGCTGACCTGGGCGGTCGGCATCCTCTCGGGCTTGAGCTTTCTGGGCTACGGGGTGGCGCCACCGGCGGCCGACTGGGGGCTGATGATCCAGGAAAACCAGATGGGGCTGCGCCTGCAGCCGTGGCCGGTGCTGTTGCCGGTGTTGTTGATCGCTTCGTTTGCCTATGCCTGCGACCTGCTGGCCGAAGGCGTTTCCCGTTGTTTCCAGGAAGGTAGCCATGTCTGAACACCTACTCACTGTCAGCGGCCTGCGGGTGGCCCTGGCCTCGGGGCGCGAGGTGCTCAAGGGGATCTCGTTGAACATTGCCGTCGGGGAGATCGTTGCCCTGGTGGGCGAGTCTGGCGCGGGCAAGTCGACCCTGGCCCTGGCGCTGCTGGCCCACGCCAGGCGCGGTGCCAGGGTCAGCGCGGGGCAGGTGCTGGTGGCTGGCCAGGCGCTGCTGGGCTTGCAGGGCGATGCCCTGCGCCAGGCCCGTGGTGGGCTGGTGGGCTATGTGCCGCAGGATCCGGCCATGGCCCTCAACCCGGCACGGCGTATCGGCAGCCTGCTGCTGGAAACCTTGCGCGCGCACCAGCGCCTGGCGGGCCCCGCCGAACAGGCGCGGCTGCGCCAGACCCTGGTCGATGTCGGCCTGCCCGACGATGCCGGGTTCCTGCGCCGTTATGCCCATCAGCTTTCCGGCGGCCAGCAACAGCGCCTGCTGCTGGCGTTGGCGTTCGTGCTGCAGCCGCGGCTGATCGTGCTGGACGAGCCGACCACGGCGCTCGATGTGACCACCCAGGCCCATGTGCTCGAGACCTTGCGCGGGCTGTGCCGGCAGCGCGGGGTGGCGGCGCTGTATGTGTCCCACGACCTGGGGCTGGTCGAGGCGCTGGCCGATCGGGTGCTGTTGATGCGTGACGGTGAGTTGCTGGAGAGCGCCACGGCCACGGCGTTCTTCCGCCAGCCCCGCCATGCTTATGGCCAGCAGTTGCTGGCCGCCATGCCGCAACGCTCGACGCGCAGGCCCTGCGCGCCGGGTGCCGACGCGCTGCTGAGCGTGAGCGGGCTGTCGATCCGCCAGGGCGGGCGAGCCTTGCTGAGCGCGGCGGCCTTCACCTTGCACGCGGGCGAATGCCTGGCGTTGGTCGGCGCCTCTGGTTGCGGCAAGACCAGCCTGGCCCGGGCGTTGGTTGGCCTGGGTGAGGAGGTGAGCGGGCAGTTGCTGCTGGACGGCGCGCCGCTGCCCTTGCCTCTGGACAGGCGCGATGCCCGGCAGCGGCGCGCCGTGCAGTACGTGTTCCAGAATGCCTACCGGGCGCTGAACCCTCGCTTGCGCATTGCCCAGAGCCTGGCCACGCCGCTGTGCCACTGCTTCGGCCTGGCCGGTGCGGCATTGCAGGCGGCCTTGGCCGAGGCGCTGGCCAGGGTGGCGTTGCCGCTGGAGGTGCTGCGCAAGTACCCCGGCGAGTTGTCCGGGGGTGAACGCCAGCGGGTCGCCATCGCCCGTGCCCTGGCGTGCAGGCCCAAGGTGTTGGTGTGCGATGAGATCACCTCGGCGCTGGACGCTGCCACCCAGGTGGCGATCCTCGACCTGCTGCAAGGCTTGCAGGCCGAGGGCCTGGCCGTGCTGTTCGTCACCCATGACCCGCAGGTGGTGCGCAGCCTGGCCAACCGGGTGCTGACCTTCGACGCCGGGCGGCTGCTGGAGCGCCCGGCGCACCTTGCGCCTGTGTTGCTCAACCCGCCGTGCGCAGCCGTGGGGTGAGCAGTACCGTCAGCCCATCGGCCAGCAGATTGACCAGCACCACGAATGCCGCGACCAGGCTGATGCCGGCCTGGATCAGCGGCACGTCGCGGCGGCGCAAGGCATCGTTGAGCAGATTGCCCAGCCCGGGGTAGTTGAAGGCGATTTCTACCAACAGCACGCTGCTGAAGAACACGCTGAGCACCAGGGCCATGCCCTGTACCAGCGGCAGCAGGGCATTGGGCAGGGCGTGGCGCAGCAGCAGGCGCCAGGGCGCGATGCCGCGCAGGCGGGCGGCGTCGAGGTAGTCGCTGTTCCAGGCCTCGATCATTGCCGCCCGTTGCAGGCGCACCAGGTAGGGCGCGGCCGACAGCAACAGGGTCAGCGCCGGCAGGGCCAGGTAGCGGGGCTGGGCCCAGGGCGAACGCTCGCTGTCGAGCAGCGACATGGCCGGCAGCCAGGTGAACACGCTGGTGGCCAGCAGCATGATCAACAGCACCGCGACGACGAACACCGGCAGCGACTTGAACAGCGCCAGCAGCGGCAGGCACAGGCGGTCGAGCCGGCCACCCTGGCGCAGCGCCAGCAGGCTGCCCAGGGCCAGCGCCAGCAGCAGCGCCGGCAGCGCAAAGGCGCCGAGCAGGGCCAGCGAGGCGCCCAGGCGCTCGGCCAGCAGCGGCACCACGGCGACGTGGGAATCCAGCGACTGGCCGAAGTCACCGCGCAGGGCGCTGCCCAGCCAGTCCAGGTATTGGCGGGCCAAGGGCCGGTCCATGCCCAGTTGGTGCCGCAGGGCCTGCACGCTCGATGCCGGCGCGCCGGGGCCGAGGATCACCCGTGCCGGGTCCGAGGGCAGCAGGCGGATGGCGAGGAACACCAGCAGGCTGATGCTCAGCACCCCCAACAGACCGCCGCCCAGGCGCAGCGTGAGCCAGCGCAAGGGCCGCATCAGGCGTGCTCCTTGAGCCACAACTGGTCGAAGCGCCAGGTGGGGAACAGGGTCTTCTCGGCGTGCGCGCCGCCCACCCGGCTGGAGACGCCGTCCAGCAGGTTGGCGTAACCCCATACCAGCAGGCCGCCGCGCTCGTACTGGATACGTTGCGCCGCGTGGACCAACGGGGTGCGTTTGGCCAGATCGGGCTCGGCCAGGGCCTTGAGGAACAGCTCGGCGAACTGCGGGTCGTTGAAATGGGTCTTGTTGGCCACCGACACCGGCGCGTCGGCGTGCAGGGCGCAGGTGAGGAACGGCGCACCGATGCTGCCGCCGGTGCTGAAGGCCCATTCGGTGTGCTGGGGGCCGTTGAAGGTGGCGCTGTCGACCTGGCGCACCTGGACGTCGACGCCGGCGCGCTTGGCCTGTTCGGCGAACACCAGCGCCGAGGTCACGGCGGCGCCGTCCTGCTCGGCCACCAGCTCGACGCTGAGCTGCTCGTGGCCGGCCTCGCGCAGCAGCGCCCTGGCCTGCGCCACGTCGTGGGGGCGCGGGGCAATGCTGTGGTCGAAGGTCGGGTCGTGGGGCGCGTACAGGTCGTTGGCTACCCGGCCCTGGCCGTTCAGGGCGCGGGCCACCAGCTCTTCGCGGTCGGCCAGCAGGCGGAAGGCCTGGCGCACCCGCACGTCATCGAACGGCGCTTTTTGTGTGTTCATGTCGAAGCTCAGCCAGTTGCTGGTCACCGAGCTGAGGGTGTGCACGTTGGGCACGCCCTGCAACAGGCGCAGGTGCTCGCCGGCCAGGGCGTTGGCCAGGTCGATCTGCCCGGCCTGCAGTGCGGCCAGGCGCGCGTTCTGGTCTTTGAAGTCGATGATCTCCAGCTCGTCGGCGTAGGGCTGGTTGGGCTTGTAGTAGTTCTCGAAGCGGGTGAACAGCGAGCGCTGGCCGGGGGTGAAGCTTTTCAGCTTGTAGGGGCCGGCGCCCACCGGGTTGGTTTGCGGGTGGTAGTCCACCGGCACGATGCCGCCGAAGTTGACCCAGGTTTCCGGCAGCGGCACGAAGCCGGCGCCGTCGACGAAGCGTACGCGGATGGTGCGGTCGTCGAGCTTTTGCAGGTTGTCGCGGTCGATCCAGTGCAACAGCGCGGCGTAGGGCGAGGCCAGTTGCGGGTCGGTGAGGCGGCGCACCGAGAAGATCAGGTCGTCGGCGTCGATGGTCTTGCCGTGGTGGAACTCCAGGCCCTGGCGCAGGCGCAGGGTCCACACCTTGCCGTCGGCGCTGACCTCGGCCTCTTCGGCCAGGGCCAGGCGCGGCAGCATGTTTTCGTCCCACTCCCACAGCTTGCTGTACAGGGCGAAGCCGCGGACGATGCCGCCGCCCATGGGCTTGTGGGCATCCAGGTCACCGCCGGGGCCGCCGTCGATGATGCCCAGGCGCAGGCGCCCGCCATGGCGTGGGCCGCTGTCGCCGGTGCTGCTGGTGGCAGGGCGCGGGGCTTGGTCGCAGCCGCCGAGCAGCCCGGCGCCTAGCGCCAGGCCGCCCAGGGCCAGGCTGGCGCCGATGAAGCGACGCCGGCCAAAAGGTGGGCGCTCGATCATGCCGGCACCCCCGGGTTGCTGGCCGCTGCCTGGCGGCCGGCGGGGCGGCGTTGCTGACGGAAGTGCGGCAGGATGTGCTCGCCGATGCGGTAGCTTTCTTCCAGGTGCGGGTAGCCGGCGAGGAAGAACAGGTCGATGCCCACCGCGTGGTACTCGCGGATGCGCGCCACCACGTTGGCGTAGCTGCCCACCAGGGCGATGCCCGGCGGCAGGCCGATGTAGCCGAAGCCCGACCAGACGTTGGGGTGGATGAAGAAGTCATCGAAGGCCACGCCTTCGTGCTTGTCGCCGTATTCGTGCTCGAAGCTCAGCTTGCGCGCCGAGCGCAGCCCGGCATGGGCGGCCAGGGCCTTGACCACGCCCTTGGCGATGCCTTCGTCGAAATAGCGCTTGGCTTCGGCGAAGGCTTCTTCGTCGCTGGGGCGGGTGATCACGTCGATCGACAGGCCGAAGCGGATCCCGGGGTTGCCGTGGGCGATGGCGCGCTGGCGCACATCGTCGATCAGGGCGCGGATATCCTCGGGGCGTTCGGCGCGCATCAGGTAGTAATCAGCGTGCCTGGCGGCCAGCTCGCGGGCCGCCTCGGAGGAGCCGGCGGTGCAGATCAGCGGCAGCTCGGCTTTTTTCTGCGGGCCGCGCAGGCCGCCGCCGTCCGCCTGGTAGTAGGTGCCCTGGTAGTGGAACTGCTCGTTGTGCCAGTAGCCCTTGACCACGTCGAGGAATTCGCTGGCGCGGCGGTAGCGGTCGTCGTGGTCGGTGAAGTCGCCGACCTGGCGCTGGATCACCTCCGAGCCGCCGTTGATGATGTTCCACACCAGGCGGTTGCCGCTGGCGCGCTGGTAGGTGGCGGCCATCTGCGCGGCGGCGAAGGGCGAGAAGTGGAAGGGCTGGAAGGCGGTGACGAACTTGAGCCGGCGGGTTTCCCGGGCCAGCAGCGAGCACACCGTCCACGGCTCTTCGCCGCCGGGGGCGTTGACCATCAGCACGCCGCCGAAGCCGTTGATTTCGGCGGCGCGGGCGATCTGGCCGAGGTAGTCGATGTAGGTGAAGTCGTCGCCCACGGCAAAGTCGGAGACCGCGCCGCCTTCGCTGGACGTTGCCTGCCAGTCGCCGCGGTTGCGTGGGTCGCCGGGCAGGTGAAGGGTTTCGCCATGCAGCGGCAGGCGGGTGAAGAAGTCGATGCTCATGGGGTAACTCCGGTGGCGTTCTGGGCAGTGTCGAGGGCCGGCCAGGTGTGCTGCAGGTTCTGTTCGAGCAGGGCCTGGCGGGTGAAATGGGTGGCCAGCGCCGGGGCGATGTCGACCTTGGCGCGGACCAGTTTGTTGTCCAGGGCGTACTGGCTCAGGGCGTTGTAGTGGGCCAGCAGTTGGGCGTCGGTTTTCGGTGCCCAGCGCTGCGCCCATGGCACCGGGTCGCCCTGGCTTTCCCGGCGCAGCACGCTCTCTGGGGTGCCGGCGCGCGAGGCGTAGCGGTAGAAGGCGTCGGCGTTCTGTTCCTGGGCGATCCAGCCGGCGGCGCGCACCCAGGCGTTGGCCACCAGCTGGGTGAGGTCGGCGTGGTCGTTGACGAAGCGGTCGGTGGCCCACAGGTCGGAGACCAGGCGCCAGTCGTTGCTGCCTTGCTTGGTCGACCAGATCACCTTGGCCACCTGCTTGTCTTCGAGCAGGTAGCTTTCGCTGAGCAGCACGGCGGCATCGACCTTGCCGGCGGACACGGCGGCGGCGCCCACCTGGGGGTTGAGGTTGCTGATCTTGAAGTCGGCCAGGCTCAGGCCCTTGCTGGCGAGGAACTGGCTGAAGGCGAACTCCCAGGGGCGGCCACGGTGCAGGGCCAGGCGTTTGCCCTTTAGGTCTTCGATGGTGGTGGCGCTGGAGTGGGCCGGCACCACCAGGTAGACGTTGTCGCCGTTGCCGCCGGGCACCACCAGCTTGCCCGGCACGCCGCCGGCCAGGGCGATCACCGAGGGCAGGTCGCCGCGCACGGCGAAGTCCAGGCTGCCGTTGGCGAAGCCTTCGTTGATCTGCGGGCCGGCGTTGGCGTGGGGCAGGGCTTGCCATTGCAGCTCGGCGCCGCGCTCGCGCAGGGCCTGTTGCAGCCAGCCTTCTTCCACGACCCGCCCGGCGATGCCGCCGAACACCGGCTGGCCGCCCTGGGTGAAGGAAACGATGGCGATCCTGACCGGCACCAGCGGTTCGGCCTGAAGTGGCCAGGCGCAGAGCAGTGAGGCGAGGGCGAGCAGGCCGTTACGGCAGAAAGTGAGCATGGGCGCGATCCTTGGACGAGTGCGATGCCAAGGCGTCGGCAAGATGCATGCCAGGGGTTTTTCGCCGGTTTTGGCGGGCTGCAGGCGGCACGGCTGCTGGTTCGGGGGCAGCTGTTGCTGCTGCACTGCTGCTGGAGCAGCAGTGGGGTGGCTATGTGTAAAAAGGAATATGCAAAGACGAATTTATAATTATTTGGCCTAACAGGGTTTGGGGCATGATGCGCCATGGCACGCCCATCGCCGCCGTTGTAAGGAAACGATCATGACCCAGCTGACCCACCCACACGCCCGTGAACTGACCAAGTCGGTCCGCGCCACCGTGCTGGTTTTCAAGGACCCGCGCTCCCAGGAGCTGCTCAGCCGCATCGAGCGGCTGGCGCCCAGTGAAGCCAATGCGTTGATCATTGGCGAAACCGGTACCGGCAAGGAGCTGGTCGCTCGCCATGTGCACCACCTGAGCCGGCGCAGCCAGGCGCCGTTCGTGGCGGTGAACTGCGGCGCCTTCCCCGAGACCCTGGTGGAGAGCGAGCTGTTCGGCCACGAAAAAGGCGCCTTTACCGGCGCCACCAGCAGCAAGGCCGGCTGGTTCGAGGCGGCCAACGGCGGCACCCTGTTCCTCGACGAGATCGGTGACTTGCCGCTGGGCATGCAGGTCAAGCTGCTGCGGGTGTTGCAGGAGCGCGAAGTGGTGCGCCTGGGGTCACGCACGCCGATCCCGATCAATGTGCGGCTGGTGGCCGCGACCAACGTCAACCTGGCCGACGCGGTGGTGGCCGGGCACTTTCGCGAAGACCTGTTCTACCGCCTGCACGTGGCGACCATCCGCCTGCCGCCGCTACGCGAGCGGCCAGGGGACATCCTGCCGCTGGCCGAGTTCTTCCTTGAGGAGCACTGCCAGCGCCTGGGCTACCAGCGTGCGTGCCTGAGCGAGGAGGCCGAGCGCAAGCTGCTCACTCACCCGTGGCCGGGCAATATCCGCGAGCTGGAAAACGCCCTGCACCATGCGCTGCTGGTGTGCCGCCACCAGCGCGTGCAGCCGGGCGACCTGAACCTGGCCGACCTGCGGCCCAACTTGCCGGCAGCGGCAGCCGCCGGCTACGCCGCGCCCTTGGAGGTGAGCCTGGAGGCAGCGCTCAATGCGCTGTACGAACAGAACCTGGACAACCTGTACGAGCACATCGAGGCCACCATCTTCCGCACGGCCTACCGCTATTGCCACGGCAACCAGTTGCAGACCGGGCGGTTGCTCAACATCAGCCGCAATATCGTGCGTGCGCGGCTGGAGTTGATCGGCGAGCTGAAGCCTTCAGCCCAGGCGGCCGGCCAGGGGTGAGGCGCTGTGCCTGGTCCTGCTCTATGCTCAAGCCTTCGTCCATAGGGGGTTTGTGATGAAAGCAGTATTAGAGCGACTGGATACGTGGTTGGAAACCAACCTGGACGAAGTACATGCAGACCTGGCGCCAGGCTGCCCGGAGGCTGCGCTGGCCGAGTTCGAAGAACTGGTTGGGCGGGACTTTCCGGAGAGCTTGAAAGCACTCTACCGATGGCATGACGGGCAAAGAGGCAAGGCGAGCACTGGGCCGTTCTTTGGGCTGACTTTCCTGCCTTTGGCAGAGGCTCTTAAACATTGGGCGTCGTGGAAGGACCTGGTCGAGGAGTGGTCTGACGAAGACATGGCGGCGGCCAGCGACTTCTGCAACTCGGTACCACCGGGTGCCATCAAGCCGCTCTATGCCAGCCGTTACTGGATTCCGTTTGCCTACGACTATGGCGGCAATCACCTGGGGGTGGACCTGGACCCTGCGGAGCAGGGCAGCGTGGGGCAGGTCATCAATTTTGGCCGCGATGAAGAAGAGAAATTCGTGGTGGCCAGTTCTGTGGAGGCCTTTGTGGAGTGGCTGGTCGAGCAATTCGAGACTGGCAATGTGGCGATCAGGGTGGAGGATGATGGGGCGCGCAGCCTGAATACCAAGGTGCCGGAGCTGCATCATTTTCTGGATTCGGTGCAGGTACTGTTTGCTGAGCAACGGCTGGGGGGGTGAGGGTGGATTCCAGGTGCCTGCCTTGCAGTCGCATGTGGGCCACCAGGTGCTCGGCGGTGTTTTTGCAGCGCCCTCAAGATCGAGCGCCGCCCGCGCGGCGCATCGCTGGCAAGCCAGCTCCCACATTTGTTTCGGGCCAGTTATGTCTGTGGAAGTACCGCTGCCCGCCTTGGTGCATGTCTCAAGTCGGGCGAGGCGCCCTTGATGCCCACTTCAATACCGAGTCGAACAAACAAGGCGGACAGTGATGAAATCACAGGAATAACTGGCCCGAAACAGATGTGGGAGCTGGCTTGCCAGCGATGCGCCGCGCGGGCGGCGCTCGATCTCATAGGCGCTGCAAAAACACCGCCGAGCACCTGGTGGCCTCGATGCAATCTTCTGAAGGACACCAAGCGGCCTTGTGCATGGCCGATGCCCGCTTTCGCTATCAAGACTCGCCAGCTGTCCGGCCACCCTTCTCGAGAATCCTCGGCCCCGCACCTTCCTGCCCCAACACATCCCCCGGGTTGCGCAATGGACAATCCTCCAGCGACAGGCAACCGCAACCAATGCAATTGTCGAGGCTGTCACGCAGGGCCTCCAGCGTGCGAATACGCGCGTTCAGATCCTCCCGCCAGGCCGATGACATCTCCCCCCACTGGGCGGCGGTGAGCTTGCTGTTGGGGGCGTAGCGGCCCAGGGCACGCTTGATTTCCTCAAGAGGAATGCCCGTGCGCTGGGCCACCTTGATGATGGCGATGGTGCGCAGCACCAGTGCCGGGAAGCGCCGCTGGTTGCCCGCCGTGCGGGTGCTGGCGATCAGCCCCTTGGCCTCGTAGAAGTGCAGCGTGGACACCGGTACGCCGCTGCGTCGGGTGACTTCACCCACGCTAAGCATCCGTGTGCTGTCGGCGGTTGTTTTCGCTGCCACGGCTATTGGCCTCAAGTTAAGTTGAGCTCTTATAGTCCCGTCAGATCGTTCCCGCAATCGTTACAAGGTGCCTGTCGATGAGTTGCGCGACAGCCGTGGCATGCGTATGGCCAAGGTCATGGCCAGCCTCGGGGAACACTTGCAGCCTGGCATCCGGTATCAGTTGCGCCAACCGCTGGCCAACCGCGACCGGGCTGATCGGGTCCATGCCACCCCACAACAGCAGTACCGGCAGCTGCAGTTCCTGCAAGCGGGCAGACAGGTCAGTACGGTCATCGAGGAACCAGCGTGGCAGGTTCGGGTTATCTGATTCGAACGCCGTGCGCCAGTCCTCGGCCCCCAGAGCGGGGAGGTTCAAGCCGCCCGAAGTGACGGCGAGGACCAGGTGAGTGATCAGGTCGGGGCGCTCAAGTGCGATCTGCACCGCGACAACCCCGCCCATGGATTGCGCCACCAAGGCTGTGGGCCTGTCGAACTCTGCGATCGCCAGCGCGGCGAGGTGCTCAAGGCAGGTGACATTCGGGTTGGCTGGCGTATTGCCAAAACCGGGCCAGCCCATGTGCTGCACGGCAATGGATGTTTCAAGGGCTTCGGCGACGGGGCACCAGAACTGGGTGTTGCCGGAGGCACCGGGGAGGAAAAGAATCTTTTCGGGGGAAGCAGTCACGGCTCGGTCCTTGAGTCAGGGGGTGAAGCAACCTACGGCCATTCGCAGCTATTGGCAAACGATGTCCGTTCAGGATCGAAAGTTGATAACCGCCATACAACGAAAAGGAGCACAAATGTGCTCCTCTGGGTTTTCACCCACTCAAGCCCTCACTCCGCCATCTGCAACGCCGGCAACTTGACCCGAAACGCCTTGGTAATCCCCAGCAGACACAGGAACCCCAACGCCATCCAGCTCAAGCCGATCATGAACGACATGCTCGACAGGCTGGTCCACAACCAGATGGTGGTCAGAAAGCCCAGCGCCGGAATCGCGCCATACAGCAGCCAGTTGCGCCCCCCGCGCAGTTTCTGGTCCACCAGGTAATGCTTGACCACCGCCAGGTTCACCGCCGAGAAGGCGAACAGCGCGCCGAAGCTGATCATGTTGGCGACGGTGTCGAGGGTGATGAACAGGGCAATCAGCGATAGCAGGCTGACCAGCATGATCGCGGTGGCGGGCACGCGCTTCTTGGTCACCAGGCGGCCGAACACCTTCGGCAGCGCGCCGTCGCGGCCCATGGCGAACAGCACCCGCGACACGCTGGCCTGGGACACCATCGCCGAGGCGAAGCAGCCCGCTACGTAGGTGGCGGTGAAGGCGGTGACCATCAGCTCGCCGCCGACGCGGCGCATCACGTCCAGCGAGGCGGAGTCCGGGTCTTTGAAGATGGCCCACTCGGGGAACACCATCTGCGCGCACCACGACACGATCAAGAACAGCAGGCCGCCGAACAGGGTCACCGCCATGATCGCCAGGGGGATGCGGAACTTGGGGTTGGCGGTTTCCTCGGCCATGGTCGACACCGCATCGAAGCCCAGGAACGACAGGCACAGCACCGCCGCGCCGGTCATGATCAGCGGCATGTCGAAGCCTTCGTGGTGGAACGGCTTGAGCAGCGAAACCGGCTCGGCCTGGGCGCCCATGTTATGGATCGACAAGCCGACGAAGACCACGATGAACACCAGTTGGGCCACCACCAGCACGCAGTTGACCCGGGTGATGGATTCGATGCCGATCAGGTTGAGGAAGGTCACCAGGGCGATGGAGCCGAGCACCCACACCCAGGCGTGCACGGCGGGGAAGTACTCGGCCATGTAGATGCCGATCAGCAGGTAGCTGAGCAACGGCAGGAAGATGTAGTCGAGCAGCAAGGTCCAGCCGGCCATGAAGCCGAAGTAGCTGCCGAAGGCCTTGCGGGTGTAGGTGTACACGGAGCCGGAGAACGGGTGGGCCTGGACCATGCGGCCGTAGCTGTAGGCGGTCAGCAGCATGGCGGCGAGGGTCAGCAGGTAGGCGGTGGGCAGGTGGCCCTTGGTCATCTGGGTGACCAGGCCGTAGGTGGTGAACACCGCCAGCGGCACCATGTACGCCAGGCCGAACAGCACCAGCGCGGTAAGGCCCATGGTTTGCCGGAAGCGGCCGCTTGCGCTGGCCTGCGACGGGGACGGATGGGCGTGAGCATCGGCTGTATTTGTTGTTGTATGCATTGCGAACTCCTGGAAATTGACGACAGGACGCCGCGGTACACGCGGGGCGCGCACCGTCTGGAGAGCTTCACTTGAGGCGGGGGCGGCCGGGGCCGTGCACGCAAGCCGCCCACCCTGGCAGGGGTGGGCGGCGGCTTCAGGTCAGAGCTTGCCGACCAGGCGTGCGGTGCGGTCGACGGCGATGCGGGTCTTTTCCACCAGCTCGTCGAGTTCGCTGCGGGTGGCGATCAGGGCCGGGGCCATGATCATGCGGCCGAGGGTGGAGCGGATGATCACGCCCTCTTCGAAACCGAAGGTGCGGCACTGCCAGGCCAGGTCGTTTTCGTTGGCGAAGCGCTTGCGGCTGGCCTTGTCTTCGGCGAACTGCAGGGCGCCCAGCAGGCCGGTGCCCTGGATGTCGCCGATCAGCGGGTGATCGCTGAAGGTTTCGCGCAGCAACTGCTGCAGGTAGGGGCCGGTGTCGTCCTTCACCGTGGCGACGATGTTTTCGTCGCGCAGGGCCTTGAGGTTGGCCACCGCCACCGCAGCGGCCACCGGGTGGCCGGAGTAGGTCAGGCCGTGGGCGAACACGCCGCCGCGCTCCACCAGGGCCTCGGCGATGCGCTTGCTCAGCACCAGGCCGCCCATGGGCACGTAGCCGCTGGTCAGGCCCTTGGCGATGGACAGGGTGTCGGGCTGGAAGCCGAAGTATTCGTGGGCGAACCATTCGCCGGTGCGGCCGAAGCCGCCGATGACTTCGTCGGCGCACAGCAGCACGTCGTACTGGCGGCAGATGCGCTGGATTTCCGGCCAGTAGCTCTCGGGCGGGAAGATCATGCCGCCCGCGCCCTGGAACGGCTCGGCGATGAAGCCGGCGACGTTCTCGGCGCCCAGTTCGAGAATCTTCTCTTCCAGTTGCAGGGCGCAGCGCTTGCCGAACTCGGCCGGGGTCAGCTCGCCGCCGGCGGCGTACCAGTAGGGCTCGTCGATGTGGGCGATGTCGGGGATCAGCCCGCCCATCTCGTGCATGAACTTCATGCCGCCCAGGGCGGTGGCCGCCAGGGTCGAGCCGTGGTAGCCGTTCCAGCGGCCGATCATGATCTTTTTCTGCGGCTGGCCGACGACCTGCCAGTAACGGCGCACGGTGCGGATCAGCACCTCGTTGGCTTCGGAGCCGGAGTTGGTGTAGATGGCGTGGCTGTAGTGGCCCGGCAGCAGGCTGAACAGCAACTCGGACAGCTCGATCACCGCCGGGTGGGTGGTGTGGAAGAACATGTTGTAGTAGGCCAGCTGGTCCATCTGCGCGGCGGCGGCGGCGGTCAGGTCGCGGCGGCCATAGCCGAGCTGGGTGCACCACAGGCCAGACATGCCATCGAGGTAGCGGTTGCCGTCGTTGTCCCACAGGTTCAGGCGCTCGCCGCGCACCATCACCCGCGGCCCTTCGGCGTTCAGGGCCTTCTGATCCAGGAACGCATGGATGTGGTGGGCGGCGTCGGCTTGTTGGTAGTCCTGGGTCTGGCGTTGCGGTGCGAAGGGAGCATTCATGGCTTTTTCTCTTTCTTGGAAGTCGCGCAAGGGGGATGCAATCGGGGGGCAGGTCCTCTGCTTGAACGGACGCCGGTCCTGGGCCCTGGGGTTGGAGAAATGCTCCCACACCCGCGCAATCGCCGAAATCACCCGTTTTGGTGAGTGGCGCGTGTTCCAAAAGGCATGTGCCAGATAGCAAAAGGGCCGCTGAGCGGCCCTTGGTTTGTTAGTGAGTGAATGCCTTCAAGCTGCCCTTGCGGCTGGCCTCATAGGCTTCGCGCTCCATGGGCTGGGCCTGCGGATTGCCCAGGTCTTCCATGGCCAGGCGGTGCGTCTCCGGCGCGAGGTACGCGGCAAAGGCGCACACGCAGGTGATGAAGAACGCCAGGCCACCGACCACCATTGGGATGTTGTCCGAACCCGGTGGCGCCACCAGGGCGAACAGGGCCGGCAGCATGGCGGTGAGCATGGTGCCGATGTTCTGCGCGATGGCCATGGCCGAAACCCGGTAGCGGGTCTGGAACAGCTCTGGGTAGAAGCTTGGGAACACCGCGTTGTAGCCCTGGTAGACCATGCCCCACATGACGATCGAGGCGACGAACGCCAGCGGCACGTTCTGGATGCTGATCGCGTACAGGTAGACGAAGGCCAGCAGGCCCGAGCCCAGGCAGCCGGCGATCATGGTCGGGCGGCGGCCGATCTTGTCGGAAAGGTTGCCGACGAAGGGGATCACCAGCACCGCGACGATGTTGCCCACCACCGGGATCCACAGGTACACGCTCTTGTCGAAGCCGATGCCGTAGGCCGGCTGCACCGCGTAGGCCGCGCCGAAGATGGTGGCGACCACCGGGATCACGTTCATCAGGGCCATGAACATCACCAGCACCATGTGCTTCCAGCTGTGGCGGAAGGCTTCGCTGATCGGCGACTTGGCCACCTTGTCCTGTTTTTCTTCCTGGACGAAGGCCGGGGTCTCATGCACCTCTTTGCGGATGATGAAACCGGCGATCAGCACCACGGCGCTCATCAGGAACGGAATGCGCCAGCCCCACTCGTTGAACGCTTCGCTGGGCATGAAGTAGGCCAGCGGCAGGAACACCGCCGCCGCCATCACCTGGCCGGCCTGCACACCCTGCAGGGTGAAGCTTGCGTAGTAGCCGCGGCGGCCGAAGGGGGCGTGCTCCATGATCATCGAGCTGGCCCCGGAGATCTCGCCGGCCACGGCGAAGCCCTGCACCAGGCGCAGCACCACCAGCAGCGCCGGGGCGAGCAGGCCGATGTCGTGGTAGGTGGGAAGCAGGCCCACGGCCATGGTCGACAGGCCCATCAGGAACATGCACAGCAGCAGCACGTTCTTGCGCCCACGGGTATCGCCCCAGTGGCCGAGCACGAAGGCACCCACCGGGCGCGCCAGGTAACCCACGCCATAGGTGGCCAGCGAGGCGATGATGGCCATCTTCGGGTCGGTGTTGGGGAAGAAGATCTGCGGGAAGATCAGCGCCGCGGCCTGGGCATAGATGAAGAAGTCGTAGTACTCGAGGGCAGAGCCGATCCATCCGCTGGCGGTGGCTTTCTTGGCTTGGGAACTTGAGTGGGCCATGTTGTCTCCGTTGTTCTTGTCAGGGGCCGGTGGTCAGCGCGCGCGGGGCACGGCAACGGGGCTATGGGGAGAAGACGAACGAGGCGATGCGGATCGCAGGGCGAGGAAGCTGTGCATAGGTCGGTACCCGTTTTATTGAACTTATTATGTGGTGACGTTGGGCTGTACAGCGCAGGTTCCGCCGAACGACCGGCGTGGCAGCAAGAAAGGCCGGCGGGCCTGCGACTGGTGATCATGGTTGTTCACGGGGCGGGGTGAATCAATTCGTCGAAACGGGTTTTGTTCGGTAATCGAACAAAAACTAACTGTTTCGTACAAAGTGCATTGCCGGGGCGACTTTACCTGCGAATAATCGATCGTGCCAACGGTTGTTGCAGCGCCGGCCTCATCGCTGGCAAGCCAGCTCCCACAGGGGCTGCGCTGGCCTGAAGTTGTGCGAGCCGGCTTGCCGGCGACGAGGCCGGCACAAGCAACCGCATCACCCGCCAATAACAAGGAACACCCGCCATGCAGCGTTCGATCGCCACCGTGTCCCTCAGCGGCACCCTGCCAGAGAAACTCGAAGCCATCGCCGCCGCGGGCTTCGACGGCGTCGAGATCTTCGAAAACGACCTGCTGTATTACGCCGGCAGCCCCCGCGAGATCCGCCAGATGTGCGCCGATCTGGGGCTGGCCATCACCCTGTTCCAGCCGTTTCGCGATTTCGAGGGCTGCCGGCGCGATCGCCTGCACAAGAACCTCGACCGCGCCGAGCGCAAGTTCGACCTGATGCAGGAGCTGGGCACCGACCTGGTGTTGGTGTGCAGCAACGTGCAGCCCGATGCCCTGGGCGATGAGCAACTGCTGGTGGACGACCTGCGCCTGCTCGCCGAGCACGCAGGCCGTCGTGGCCTGCGCATCGGTTACGAGGCATTGGCCTGGGGCCGCCACGTCAACACCTACCAGCAGGTGTGGAACCTGGTGCGCCAGGCCGACCACGCGGCGCTGGGGGTGATCCTCGACAGCTTCCATACCTTGTCGCTCAAGGGCGACCCGAGCGCCATCCGCGATATCCCGGGCGACAAGATCTTCTTCGTGCAGATGGCCGATGCGCCGATCCTGGCCATGGACGTGCTGGAGTGGAGCCGGCATTTCCGCTGCTTCCCGGGGCAGGGCGAGATGGACCTGGCCGGTTTCCTCGCGCCGATCCTGGCCACGGGTTACCGCGGGCCGTTGTCGCTGGAGGTGTTCAACGACGGCTTCCGCGCCGCGCCCCCTCGGCAGAATGCCGCCGATGGCCTGCGCTCGCTGTTGTACCTGGAAGAGAAGACTCGCCTGCAGCTGGAGCGCGAGGCCCGGGCCGTGGAGCCGGGCGTGCTGTTTGCGCCGCCTGCCGCCAGTGCCTACGACGGCGTGGAGTTTCTTGAGTTCGCAGTCGACGAGGCCGTCGGCGCGCGCCTGGGCGTGTGGCTCAAGCGCCTGGGCTTCGCCGAGGCCGGCGCGCACCGCAGCAAGGCCGTGCGCCTGCTGCGCCAGGGCGATATCAATATCGTGCTCAACGCCGAACCCTATTCGTTTGCCCACAACTTCTTCGAGGCCCACGGCCCGTCGCTGTGCGCCACCGCGTTGCGGGTGAAGGACGGCCCGGCGGCGCTGCAGCGCGCCACCGCCTACCGCGGCCAGCCGTTCCGTGGCCTGGTCGGCCCCAACGAGCGGGAGATCCCAGCCGTGCGGGCGCCTGATGGCAGCCTGCTGTACCTGGTCGAGCCCGAAGGCGCGGGCCTGAGCATCTACGACACCGACTTTTGCCTGGAGCAGGGCGCCACCGCCAGTGGTGGCCTGCAGCGCATCGACCATATGGCCCTGGCGCTGCCCGCCGAGGCGCTGGACAGTTGGGTGCTGTTCTACAAGAGCGTGTTCGATTTCACCGCCGACGACGAGCTGGTGCTGCCCGACCCCTACGGCCTGGTCAAGAGCCGCGCCCTGCGCAGCCACTGCGGCACCTTGCGGGTGCCGCTGAACATCTCCGAGAACCGCAATACCGCCATTGCCCATGCGCTGAACAGTTATCGCGGCTCGGGCGTGCACCATATCGCCTTCGACTGCGACGACATCTTCCGCGAGGTGGCACGGGCCAAGGAGGCTGGGGTGCCGTTGCTGGAGATCCCGCTGAACTACTACGACGACCTGGCGGCGCGCTTCGATTTCGACGATGAGTTCTTGAGTGAGCTGGCCTACTACAACGTGCTGTACGACCGCGATGCCCAGGGCGGCGAGCTGTTCCACGTGTACACCGAGCCGTTCGAAGGGCGGTTCTTCTTCGAAGTCCTGCAGCGCAAGGGTGGCTATGCCGGATACGGCGCGGCCAACGTGGCGGTGCGCCTGGCCGCGATGGCCAAGGCGCGTAGCGGGGCAGGGCGTAAGCCGGTGCTGTGAAATTCATCGGTGGTCTGAACGGGCCTCATCGCTGGCAAGCCAGCTCCCACAGGTAAGTCGTTGGTCTTGAAGGTCGCGCAAATCTGTGGGAGCCGGCTTGCCGGCGATGAGGCCAGTACAGGTGCATCACAAGCCTGTTCGTTGATGGCAAACCTGACCACCCGACCAACAGCGCGCTTCCCTGCGCCGCCCGGCTCACGGATAATCCTGCGGATTCCTACAATGAGCCTGTGAGTCGGTATGAGTGATTCGGTAGTCCAGCCAGAAGCCGAAGGGGTGCGCAAAACGCGCAAGAACAACCCGGAGAAGACCCGCGAGAACATTCTCCAGGCCGCCATCACCGAGTTCGTCCAGCAGGGCCTGGCCGGCGCGCGGGTGGACGCCATCGCCGAGCGCACCGCCACCTCCAAGCGCATGATCTACTACTACTTCGGCAGCAAGGAGCAGCTGTACGTCGAGTGCCTGGTCAAGCTCTACGGCGATATCCGCAAGACCGAGCACAGCCTTGACCTCGAATCGCTGGCCCCCGAGCAGGCGATCCAGCGCCTGGTGGAGTTCACCTTCGACCACCATGCCAACAACGTCGATTTCGTGCGCATCGTCTGCACCGAGAACATTCACTACGGCGAGTACGTCAAGCAGTCGCCGGTGATCCGCGAGATGAGCAGCATGGTGCTCGATGCACTGGGCAAGATCCTCGCCCGTGGCGAGCGCGAAGGCGTGTTCCGCCCGGGGATCGAGGTGATCGACCTGCACATGCTGATGAGTTCGTTCTGCTTCTACCGGGTGTCCAACCGCCACACCTTTGGCGATATCTTCCAGATCGACCTGTCGGACGAGCAGGTCAAGCAGCGCCACAAGCAGGTGATCTGCGAGGCGGTGATGCGTTACATCAAGGCTTGAACCACGGCCTCTGTAGGAGCGGCACAAGGCCGCTCCTACAGGACCTCAATCAAAACTGGCGAAATGCGCCTGCATGCGCTCGGCATCGGCCGTGCGCCCGCTGAACAGCTCGAACGCCTTCACCGCCTGGAACACCGCCATGGTGCCGCCATCCAGCGTGCGGCAGCCCAAGGCCCGGGCATGGCGCAGCAGTTCGGTCTCCAACGGGAAATAGATGATCTCCGCCACCCACAGCCGGGCATGCAGCAGCGTGGCCGGCAGGGGCATGCCCGGCAGCTTGGTCATGCCCACCGGTGTGGTGTTGACCAGGCCATCGGCCTCGGCCACTGCGCCGGCCAAGTCGCTGCCGAGCACTGCGCGGCCGACACCGAAGTGCTGGGTAAGGTTGTCCACCAGCGCCTGGCCACGGGCAGCGTCCACCTCGAACAGCACCAGCCGCTCGACCCCTTCGGCCAGCAGCGCATGGGCCACCGCCGAGCCCGCACCGCCGGCGCCCAGTTGCACCACCTGACGCCTGGCCACGTCCGGCAGGCCACGCCGCAGGCCTTCGGCGAAGCCCAGGCAGTCGGTGTTGTGGCCGACCCGTTTGCCGCCGCGCAGCACTACGGTGTTCACTGCGCCGATCCCCCGCGCTTCGTCCGACAATTCGTCGAGCAAGGGCAGGATCGCCTGCTTGAACGGGAAGGTGATGTTCAGCCCGGTGAAGCCGGTGCGCTCGGCCGCATCGAGCAGTTGCGCCAGGGCGCTGTCGTCCACGCCCAGTTGGTCGGCGTCGATCAGCCGGTACAGGTAGCGCAGCGCCTGGGCATCGCCTTCATGCTCGTGCAGCGCCGGGGTGCGCGAGGCCTGGATGCCACGGCCGATCAGGCCGGCGAGGATGCCTGGAGTGCTCATGCCTGCTCCTTGAAGTGCTCGGCGAAGTACGCCAGGGCCATCTTGTAGCCTCGGCTGCCGAGGCCACAGATCACGCCGACGGCGATGCTGGAGACGAACGACAGGTGACGGAAGGGTTCGCGCTTGTGCACGTTGGACAGATGCACTTCGATCACCGGCAGCTCGCTGGCGATCAGCGCGTCGCGGATGGCGACCGAGGTGTGGGTCCAGGCGGCGGGGTTGATCAGGATGCCGTGGCAGCGGCCACGGGCGGCGTGGATCCAGTCGAGCAGTTCGCCTTCGTGGTTGGTCTGGCGAAATTCCAGCTCAAGGCCCAGTTCAGCGGCACTGGTGGCGCACAGGTTGGCCAGGTCGGCGAGGGTTTCGTGGCCGTACTGGGCCGGTTCGCGGGTGCCCAGCAGGTTGAGGTTGGGGCCGTTGAGCACGAGGATTCGGGGGGTCATGGCGGGGTATCGCTTTGTTGTTTTTGGATGTTGTGAGTTTTGTACTACCCGGTTAGTTTCGTCAAATAGTCGGGCTGGATAATGGGCGATTATCGGACTGGGGTAGGGCCGGGATGGGTTCGCCGGTGTTTTTGCGGCGCCTATGAGATCGAGCGCCGCCCGCGCGGCGCTTCGCGGGTAAACCCGCTCCCACAGTTTGTTTCGGGCCAATTATTCCTGTGAAAGTACCGGCGCCTGCCTTGGTGCATGCCTTGAGTCATGTGGGGCGGCGGAAACGCCCACACTGAAACCGAGTCGTACCAACAAGGCGGACCAGGTGATGGCACAGAAAATACTGGCCCGAAATAAACTGTGGGAGCGGGTTTACCCGCGAAGCGCCGCGCGGGCGGCGCTCGATCTTGAGAGCGCTGCAAGGCTGTCGCCCTACACCCGGTGGCCCGCACACGATCCAGGCCAGGCGCCCACCGAGATTACAAAATTGTAATCCTCACGCCACCGCCCCGATAACCACCGCTCCCTACAGTCCCTCGCCAACGCATTCCGCCGCGCGTCGACGAGGACCCAAGCCGTGCCCATCCCCCGCAAGATCGCCTTGCTCTGCCTGTTGCTGGCCGGCCCCGCCAGCGCCCAGGGCCTGAGCCTGGACCAGGCGCTCGCCGCCGCCTTCGCCGAAAACCCCGAACTCGCCGCCGCCAGCCGCGAAATCGGCATTGCCGAGGGCGAGCGCCGCCAGGCCGGGCTGATCCCCAACCCCGAGCTGTCCTGGGAGGTCGAGGACACCCGCCGCGCTACCAGCACCACCACCGTCACCCTCAGCCAACCGCTGGAACTGGGCGGCAAGCGCGGTGCGCGCATCGACGTGGCCGAGGCCGGCCAGTCGGTCGCCCAACTGGAACTGGAGCGCCAGCGCAACGGCCTGCGCGCCGATGTGATCCAGGCCTTCCATGCCGCCCTGCGCGCACAGACCGCGCTGGAGCTGGCGCAGCAGTCCCAGGCCCTGACCGAGCGCGGGCTGCGGGTGGTACAAGGGCGGGTCAAGGCCGGCCAGTCGTCACCGGTCGAGGCGACCCGCGCCCAGGTGCAGCTGGCCCAGGCCGAGGCGGCGGTGCGCCGTGCCCGTACCCAGCGCAGCGTGGCCTGGCAGGCCCTGGCGCGGTTGACCGGCAGCGCCCAGGCCGGCTTCGACAGCCTCGACGGCAGCAACCTGTCACCCGGCCCGGCACCTCAGGCCGAGCAGTTGTTGGGCAAGGTCGAGCAAACCGCCGACTGGCGTCTGGCCTCGGCGCAGATCGAGCGTGGCGAGGCCAGCCTGGGCTCGGAGAAGGCCAAGCGCATCCCCGACCTGACCGTCAGCGTCGGCAGCCAGTACAGCCGCGAGGACCGTGAGCGAGTCAATGTAGTGGGGCTGTCGATGCCGCTGCCGCTGTTCGACCGCAACCAGGGCAACGTGCTGGCCGCTTCGCGCCGCGCCGATCAGGCCCGCGACCTGCGCAATGCCGTGGAGTTGCGCCTGCGCAGCGATACCCGCAGTGCCCTCGACCAGTGGGCCACGGCCATGGGCGAGGTGCAGGCCTATGACCGCACCATCCTGCCGGCGGCGCAGCAGGCGGTGGACACCGCGACCCGCGGCTTCGAAATGGGCAAGTTCGCGTTTCTCGATGTGCTCGATGCCCAACGCACCTTGATCGAGGCGCGCGGGTTGTACCTCGAGGCGCTGGCCTCGGCCACCGATGCCCGGGCGCAGGTGGAACGCTTGTATGGCGAGCTTTCGACAGAACGGTGAAAGGGGGCTGCTGTGCAGCCCATTCGCCGGCAAGCCGGCTCCCACAAGAAACCACATCGCACCTTGTGGGAGCCGGCTTGCCGGCGAATGGGCCGCATAGCGGCCCCGGCGAATTGACTGACGACCCTTTGCAGCAGGAATGACAATGACCAACCCCCGCAAACTCGCGATCCTCGCCGCTGCCCTGGCCGCCCTCGGCCTCGGCGGCCTGGCCTGGACCGGCACCCTCGGCCAGGCCTCCAGTGCCCAGGCCCAGCACGATGACCATGGCGAAGAAGACCACGGCCATGTCGAAGAAAAGGACGATGGCCACGGCCATGCTGCGTCCGAAGGTGAAGACCACGCCGAAGAGGAGGGCCAACTGCACCTCACCGACGAACAGATCCAGGCCGCTGGCGTGCAGCTGGTCACCGCTGGCCCGCAAACCCTGGGCACCGCCATCAGCTTCCCCGGCGAGATCCGTTTCGACGAGGACCGCACCGCCCACGTCGTGCCCCGGGTGCCCGGCGTGGTCGAGTCGGTGCATGCCGACCTCGGCCAGGCGGTCAAGCGCGGCCAGGTGCTGGCGGTGATCGCCAGCCAGCAGATCTCCGAACTGCGCAGCGAGCAGCAGGCGGCCCAGCGCCGTCTGGAGCTGGCGCGCCTGACCTTCGAGCGCGAAAAGCAGTTGTGGCAGGAGCGCATCAGCGCCGAGCAGGACTACCTGCAGGCCCGCCAGGCGCTGCAGGAGGCCGAGATCGCCGCCGCCAACGCCGGGCAGAAGGTCGCCGCCGTGGCGCCGGCCGGCAAGGGCAACCGCTATGAGCTGCGCGCGCCGTTCGATGCGGTGGTGGTGGAGAAACACCTGACCGTGGGCGAGGTGGTGGACGAGACCAGCAACGCCTTCACCCTGTCTGACCTGAGCCGGGTCTGGGCCACCTTCGCCGTGGCCCCGCGCGACCTGGACAAGGTGGTCAGTGGCCGTGGCGTGACCGTCAGCGCACCGGACCTCGGCGCGCAGGTGCAAGGCAAGGTCAACTACGTCGGCAGCCTGCTGGGTGAGCAGAACCGCGCCGCCACCGTCCGCGCCACCCTGGCCAACCCCAATGGCGCCTGGCGCCCGGGGCTGTTCGTCAACATCGCCGTCACCGTCGAGCGTTTCGACGCGGCCGTGGTGGTGCCCGAAGCGGCCCTGCAAACCTGGGAAGAGCAGACCGTGGTGTTCGCCCGCACCGCTGAGGGCTTCGAGGCACGCCCGGTAAAACCAGGCCGCCGCGATGGCGGCCAGGTGGAGATCCACGAGGGGCTCGCCGCCGGTACCCAGGTGGCTGCCGCCGGCAGCTTCGTCCTCAAGTCCGAGCTGGGCAAAGGCTCGGCCGAACACAGCCACTGACCGGGAACGCCTGACATGTTCGAACGCCTGATCCAGTTCGCCATCGAGCAACGCCTGGTGGTGATGCTCGCCGTGGTGCTGATGGCCGCCGTGGGCATCCACAGCTACCAGAAACTGCCCATCGACGCGGTGCCCGACATCACCAACGTCCAGGTGCAGATCAACACCGCCGCGCCCGGTTATTCACCGCTGGAAACCGAGCAGCGCATCACCTTCGCCATCGAAACCGCCATGGCCGGCCTGCCGGGCCTCAAGCAGACCCGCTCGCTGTCGCGCTCGGGGTTGTCGCAGGTGACGGTGATCTTCGATGACAGCACCGATATCTTCTTCGCCCGCCAGCTGGTCAACGAGCGCCTGCAGGTGGCTCGCGAGCAACTGCCCGAAGGCATCGAGGCGGCCATGGGGCCGATCTCCACCGGCCTGGGCGAGATCTTTTTGTGGACCGTGGAGGCCAAGGACGGCGCGCTGAAGGACGACGGCACGCCTTATACCGCCACCGACCTGCGGGTGATTCAGGACTGGATCATCAAGCCGCAGCTGCGCAACGTGCCGGGCGTGGCCGAGGTGAACAGCATCGGCGGCCATGCCAAGCAGTACCTGATCGCGCCGGAGCCCAAGCGCCTGGCGGCCTACAAGCTGACCCTCAACGACCTGATCGGCGCCCTGGAGCGCAACAACGCCAACGTCGGCGCCGGCTACATCGAGCGCAACGGCGAACAGCTGCTGATCCGTGCGCCGGGCCAGGTGGCTTCGGCCGAGGACATCGCCAACATCGTCATTTCCAGTGTCGACGGCACGCCGATCCGCGTCAGCCATGTGGCCGAGGTGGGCCTGGGCCAGGAGCTGCGCTCGGGCGCGGCCACCGAAAACGGCCGTGAGGTGGTCTTGGGCACGGTGTTCATGCTGATCGGCGAGAACAGCCGCACAGTGTCCCAGGCCGTGGCCGCCAAGCTGGAAGAGGTCAACCGCAGCCTGCCCAAGGGCGTGGTGGCGGTCACCGTGTACGACCGCACCAACCTGGTCGAAAAAGCCATCGCCACGGTGAAGAAGAACCTGATCGAAGGCGCGATCCTGGTGATCGCCGTGCTGTTCCTGTTCCTGGGCAACATCCGCGCCGCGCTGATCACCGCCATGGTGATCCCGCTGTCGATGCTGTTCACCTTTACCGGCATGTTCAGCAACAAGGTCAGCGCCAACCTGATGAGCCTCGGCGCCCTGGACTTCGGCATCATCGTCGACGGCGCGGTGGTGATCGTCGAGAACGCCATTCGCCGCCTGGCCCACGCTCAGCAGCGCCATGGCCGCATCCTGACCCGTGCCGAGCGCTTCCATGAAGTGTTCGCCGCCGCCCGCGAGGCGCGCCGGCCGCTGATCTACGGGCAGCTGATCATCATGGTGGTGTACCTGCCGATCTTTGCCCTGACCGGGGTCGAGGGCAAGATGTTCCACCCCATGGCCTTCACCGTGGTGCTGGCGCTGCTGGGGGCGATGATCCTCTCGGTGACCTTCGTGCCGGCGGCCATCGCACTGTTCGTCACAGGCAAGGTGAAGGAAGAAGAGGGCGTGGTGATGCGCGCCGCGCGCCGCCGTTACGCCCCGGTGCTGGACTGGGTGCTGGGCCGGCGCAACCTGGCCTTTGCCGGCGCCGCCACCCTGGTGCTGCTGTCGGGGGTGCTGGCCAACCGCATGGGCAGCGAGTTCATCCCCAGCCTCAGCGAGGGCGACTTCGCCCTGCAGGCCTTGCGTGTGCCGGGCACCAGCCTGTCGCAGTCGGTGGACATGCAGCAGCGTCTGGAAAAGACCATCATCGAGCGGGTACCGGAAGTGGAGCGGGTGTTCGCCCGTACCGGCACGGCGGAAATCGCCTCCGACCCGATGCCGCCGAACATCTCCGATGCCTACGTGATGCTCAAGCCGCGCGAGCAATGGCAAGACCCGGGCAAACCGCGGGATGAGCTGATCGCCGAAGTGCAACGCGCTGCAGCCAGCGTGCCGGGCAGCAACTACGAGCTGTCGCAGCCGATCCAGTTGCGTTTCAACGAGCTGATCTCCGGGGTGCGCAGCGATGTCGCGGTGAAGGTGTTCGGTGACGACATGGAGGTGCTCAACCGCACCGCCGCGCAGATCGCCGCCGGCCTGCAGCAGGTGCCGGGGGCCTCGGAAGTGAAGGTCGAGCAGACCACCGGCCTGCCGGTGCTGACCATCGATATCGACCGCGACAAGGCCGCACGTTACGGCCTGAACGTGGGCGACGTGCAGGATGCCATCGCCATCGCCGTGGGCGGGCGCAGTGCTGGCACCCTGTACGAGGGCGACCGCCGCTTCGACATGGTGGTACGACTGCCCGAAACCCTGCGCACCGATGTGGACGGGCTGTCCAGCCTGTTGATCCCGGTGCCCGCCATTGCCGCCAGCGGCGCCACGCAGATCGGCTTCATCCCGTTGTCCCAGGTGGCCACGTTGAACCTGCAACTGGGCCCCAACCAGATCAGCCGCGAGGACGGCAAGCGGGTGGTGGTGGTCAGCGCCAACGTGCGCGGGCGTGACCTCGGCTCGTTCGTCGAAGAGGCGTCGCAGGCGCTGATCGACAAGGTGCAGATCCCGCCGGGCTACTGGACCCGCTGGGGCGGCCAGTTCGAGCAGCTGCAGTCGGCCGCCGAGCGCTTGCGGGTGGTGGTACCGGTGTCGTTGCTGCTGGTGATGGCGCTGCTGCTGATGATGTTCAACAACCTCAAGGACGGCCTGCTGGTGTTCACCGGTATCCCGTTTGCCCTGACTGGCGGTGTGCTGGCGCTGTGGCTGCGGGATATCCCGCTGTCGATCTCGGCGGGGGTGGGGTTCATCGCGCTGTCGGGGGTGGCAGTGCTCAACGGCCTGGTGATGATTGCCTTTATCCGCAACCTGCGCGAAGAGGGCCGCGGGCTGCGTGCGGCGGTCGAGGAGGGCGCGCTGACCCGCTTGCGCCCGGTGCTGATGACCGCATTGGTGGCGTCGCTGGGCTTCATCCCCATGGCCCTGGCCACCGGCACCGGCGCCGAGGTGCAGCGGCCGCTGGCGACCGTGGTGATTGGCGGCATCCTGTCGTCCACCGCGTTGACCTTGCTGGTGCTGCCGGCGTTGTATCAGTGGGCGCATCGGCGCGATGAAGAGGTCGAGGCTCGATCCTGACGAGGGCTCGCCATTGCGCCGGGCAGCGCGCATGATAACGCCTCGTCGCCGGCTTGCTGGCCCATAGGCACAGCGCTGTTTCTGAGGGGCTTGTGGGGCAACCGTCTGGTGTTGCCCTCAAGGCCGGATCGCTGGCAAGCCAGCTCCCACAGGTACAGCGCCGATCCCCAGACCTGCGCCGTACCTGTGGGAGCTGGCTTGCCAGCGATTGGGCCGCGCAACAGCCCCAAAGGCTGCCTGTCAGGACTTATCGACCTCCCATGACCCGCCTTTCCTCCCTCCACGCCGTCCGCCGCGCCCTGCGCCCGGGCGGCGTGCACCTGCTCTGGCTGCGCTACCAGCCGCCCTATCACTGGCCCTCGACCCAGGCGTTCCTGGCTGCGCGCTGCATCCCCGGTATCGAAACCTTTGCCGAAGGCGTGTACCGGCGCAGCTTTGTCCATGCCGGCCGGCACGGCGTGCTGGAAGCGAGCCCGGTAGCAGGCCCCTGGCTGCAGGTGCGCCTGCATGAAGTGGCGCCGGCGCTGTTGCCGGGGCTGATTGCACGCCTGCGCCGGGTATACGACCTGGATGCGCGCCCGGCACAGATAGCCACCGGGTTGGCCGGCGACGTGCTCATGGCGCGGCTGCTCGCTGCGCGCCCCGGTTTGCGTGTACCCCAGGGCTGGGATGCTTTCGAACAGGCCATGCGCACGGTGCTCGGCCAGCAGATCAGCGTGGCCGGGGCGGTGACCCTGGCCGGGCGCCTGGTGGCGCGGCATGGGGCATTGCTGCAGGTGGAGGCGGCGGCGCTGAGCCATGTGTTCCCATCGGCCACGGCAGTGGCAGCGGCTGAACTCGAAGGGCTGGGTATGCCACGGGCGCGGGCGGCAACCCTCGGCACCCTGGCCAGGGCGCTGCTTGAACAGCCGAACTTGCTGCACCCTGGGCAAACCCTGGACGCGGTGCTCGTACGTTTATGCAACTTGAAGGGCATCGGCCCGTGGAGTGCCCAGTACTTGGCCCTGCGCCAGGTGGGGGCCAGGGATGCCTTGCCGTTGGGCGATGTGGCGCTGGTCAAGGCCCTGCGCCTGCTGGAGGGGCCGCAGGTGCTGCTGGCCGAGCGGGCCTTGGCCTGGCGGCCATGGCGCGCTTATGCGGCGCAGCACCTGTGGGCATCGTTGGCGGTCACTGGCCCGATTGGCGCCAGCTGACTTCGCTGATGCCGTAGCGCTCGGCCATGGGCCGGCTGACTTTGCGGATCTTTTCGCGGTCATAGCGACCGATACGGCCCACACCGGCATCGCAACTGGCCCAGTGCCAGGCCTCGGCGTTGTCCATCCGCTCGGCGCGGATGATGAACGTCTTGTGCTGGCCATGCAGTGCATAGTCGATCACGTAGAGTTTGGCGTCGATCATCGGGGTTCCTTTGGTCAAGCGGGTCCATGCCTGATTGTGGGAGCCGCGCCCGGACGAAAAAGTTTTACCCGATGCGGGTGATCGGGGACGAACGGTCATGTGCTTGCCATCTGTCGCCAAGTTGCCGTCATTGATCGAACCCTGGCTGCAGGGTCGTGTTCTTCCACTAAGGTGCTAGAGGATCTTGCGCGTCACCATTGCCCGGGCGAATGGACCAACCCCAGGGCATGGGCAATATCAATTGGCACTGCGCCGGTTTACGGCGTAACCACACAACAGGCCATCCAGCATAGAGAGGGTCGTACCATGTCGTTGATAGGCGTTTCGATGCTTGAGATGCGGCAAATGATCGAACAGGGCTGCCTGCCCGATCACTGCGAGGTGAGCTGCCCGGACGGCGAACACCTCACCATCCGCCTGAGCCAGGGCGACAACCTGGGAGAGTGCTTCACCACCGAAGTGTCGGTGGCCAGCCTCAACAGTTGCCGTGACCTGGTGGCGCTGGTGGCGCAGCTCAAACAGCACCACCACGCGCAGGCGCAGCCGCTCAAGGCCATTGCCTGAGCGCGAGGTGCCCGGTCAGCCGAGACTGGCCGGGCGCACGTATTCCGGCATCAGGCCGTTGGACCAGAACAGGATCATCGCCACCAGGATGGTCACCAGCAGCAACAGGCCCACCCCCCATACACAGGTCGCGAACAGCATGGCCTGCTCTTTGCGCAGGCGCAAAAATGTCTGCAAACCGCCATACAGCAGCACGCTGGCGTAAGCGCTGGCTGCCAGCAGCGCCAGTAACGCCAGCCAGCGCATCGGCAGCAGGCCGACCACCCCGGCGACGAACCAGGGGGTAGCGCAGTAGGCGGCGAAGCCGATGCACTGGTTGAGGTTGGGCTGCACATCGAAACCGCGCGACATCCAGCGGATCATCACCCCCATCAGCATCACCCCGCCCACGGTGGTGGCGTACAGCAGCCCGGCCAGTTGCGCGGCGCTGGCCAGGCTCAGGCGCACGCGGTCCTCGCCTGCCAGGCTCCAACCGTAGGTGGTGGTACCGACCAACAGGCACAGGGCGGGGATCAACGCGAGCAGCAGCAGGCGCGGCAGGTATTGCTGGGGACGGTCTTCCTCGGCGCGGCGGATGTCGATCCAGGCGTCGGCTGGGTCGGTGAAGAGCTTGAGTAGCGGGCTGTTCATGGCGTTCTCCTCCAGGGGCGGCGCAGTAGCGCGCATCCTCTTTCAATGGAGGCGTCGGTATCGCGGCGGGTTCAGCTGAGTTCGCCGCCGTTGATCGCCTTATTGCAGTTCGAGCAGCAGGTTCAAGCCGCCGTCACCACATTTGCCCTGCTCGCGGATCACGCCGTGGTAGCTGCGGCCATCCCAGACGAACGCCACGCTGTGGGCGCGCTCGACCTTGTCCGGCAGCGGCGGGCAGATATGCAGGCGCAGTGCGGGGCGGCCTTGCAGGGTGAGGGCAGCGAGTTGTGCCTGGCATTCGACGCTCGACGCCACCGGGCCGAACAGGGTGTCGCGGACGTAATCCAGTTGCAGGCAAGCATTGGGGGCGCGGCAGGGCATCTTCATGGCGCTGCGGGGGAGCGAGTGAGCATGGCAGGGCTCCTGGCGAAAGATGGCAAGGCATCAAACGTTGGAGGGCAGAAAGGGGGCGATGTTCAAACCGATTCGAGGGAAATTTTGCCGTTGTTGATCGCCCTGTAGGAGCGGCCTTGCCGGTCCGGCGCCCCGGCAACGCCGCTCCTACAGGCTGCGCGTCAGCCGTCAGCCGTCAACCCTCGGCGAACTGGCGAAGGCGCTCGCCGTCCAGGCGATAGCGAATCCACTCATCCTGCGGTTCGGCGCCCAGCGACTGGTAAAAGCCGATCGCCGGCTCGTTCCAGTCCAGCACGCTCCATTCAAGACGCCCGCAGTTGTTCGCCAGTGCTTCCCGGGCAATGTGGCGCAGCAGCGTGCGCCCGGCGCCATCACCGCGCTGCTGCGGGGTGACGTACAGGTCTTCGAGGTAGATGCCGTTGCGCCCCAGCCAGGTGGAGTAGCTGTAGAAGTACACGGCAAAGCCGATGGCCCGGCCGTCGCGCTCGCAGATCAGGCTGCGCACGGTGCTGCCTGGGTCGAACAGGCTGTGCTCGATATCGGCGATGCTGGCCACCACTTCGTGGCGGGCGCGCTCGTAGTCGGCCAGCTCGGTGATGAAGGCAAGGATTTGCGTGGCGTCACTGCGTACGGCAGGGCGAATGGTCAAGCTCATGGTCGGGCTTCCTTGTGTAGGGGCTGGCGCCATCGTACTGGCCCGAGGGCACAGAAGCGATATGACCAGTCCAGTAGAGTGTATTCATGCAATTTTGCTTAACTGTACCGGTCGGTCGCCAAGCGGCTCCGTTACTGTGTGGCAACACATAACGAGAAACCCGGAAGACTGCCGCCATGCTTGCCTCGCTCGATCTGCTCAGCGCCTTCGTGCTGTTCGCCTTCGTATCCTCCATCACCCCCGGCCCCAATAACACCATGTTGCTGGCCTCGGGGGTCAACTTCGGGGTGCGCCGCAGCATCCCCCATGCGCTGGGCATCAGCATCGGCTTCATGGTGATGGTGCTGGCGGTGGGCCTGGGGCTGGGCGAGGTGTTCAAGGCCTGGCCGCCGCTGTACAGCATCCTGCGTTATGCCGGCGCCGCCTATTTGCTGTACCTGGCCTGGAAGATCGCCACCTCCGGGCCGATGTCCGGTGACACTGCCGGCAGCCGCAAGCCGCTGGGGTTCTGGGGCGCAGCAGCCTTCCAGTGGGTCAACCCCAAGGCCTGGGTGATGGCGGTGGGGGCGATCACCACCTACACCCCGGCCCAAGGCTATGTGTTCAATGTGATCGTCATCGCCGCCGTGTTCGGCCTGGTCAACTTGCCCAGTGTCGGGGTCTGGGTGATGTTCGGCAGCGCCTTGCGCAACCTGTTGCGCAATCCGCGTGCGGTGGTGCTGTTCAATGTCCTGATGGCCGTGCTGCTGGTGATTTCGCTGTATCCGCTGTTGTTTGTAGAATCGTCGTTTTCCTAGAACCGACGAGTGCAGTAAACAGATGGAGTTGATTCCCTGGTCCCATGAATGCGCCGAAGGCTTCACCCTGCGTGGCTGGCGCATGCCGCCCAGTGGCCGGCCATTGCTGCATTTCCTGCACGGCAACGGTTTTTGCTGCCTGGCCTACCAGCCCATGCTGCTGCGCCTGGCGGAGCACTTCGACCTGTGGCTGAGCGATGTGCAGGGCCATGGCGACAGTGATCACGGCGGCAACTTCGTTGGCTGGAACCGCACGGCGGCGCTGGCGGTGGAGGCTTTCGAGGCGGGGCGTGGCGAGTACGGCGAGGTGCCTCGCTTTGCGGTCGGTCACAGTTTCGGCGGGGTGCTCACCGGCCTGATCCTGGCCGGCCAACCGCAGCTGTTCCAGCGCGCGGTGCTGCTCGACCCGGTGCTGTTCAGCCGGCGCATGCTCGGGGTGATGGGCGCTGCCGCGCTGGTTGGCCTGCACCGGCGCCACGCCCTGGCGCGCAAGGCCGCGACCCGTCGCAGCCACTGGCCGGATCGCCAGGCCGCGCTGGCCGCGCTGCAGGGGCGCGGTATCTTCAAGGGCTGGAGCGAAACCGCGCTGCACGCCTATGTGGAACATGCCATCGGCGATTGCGGCGAAGCCGTGGTGCTCAAGTGCCGGCCCAGCCGCGAGGTGGAAATCTTCAGTTCGTTCCCTGCGCGCATGTGGCAGCAACTGCTGGCCATCTCCATACCCACGCGCATCCTCTACGGTGAACACACTTATCCGTTCGTGCCCCACTCGGTACAGCGCCTGGCCAGGCTGAACAGCCAGGTGAGTGCGCAGCAGGTGGCGGGTGGGCATTGCTTCATGCAGGAAGATCCGGCAGCGGCGGCGGAGCAGGTGGTGGCGTTTCTTCTGCCCTGACAGGCGCCGCCACCTGTCATTGGCCTAGCGAGGCGTACCGAACATCCCGGTCCAGTAGATCCCTGCGTCGCTTTTCGGGTCTGTCGCGTAGGCGGCGCCGAGGTCGCGGTAGTCCGGGTTCATCAGGGTGGCGCAATGCCCGGGGCTGGCCAGCCAGCCATCGACCACCTTGCGCGCGGTATCGCTGCCGGCGGCGATGTTTTCGCCAAGCTGCTGGTAGTTGTAGTCGGCCAGGTCGGCGCGGTCATCCGGGGTGCGACCGTCGCGGTCGATGTGATCGAAGAAATTCTGGTTGGCCATGTTGCGCGAGTGGGTGGCGGCGACGCCGGCCAGCACGCTGTTCCAGCTCAGCGGCTTGGCGGCGGGGAAGGGCTGGCCACCGCACTGGCGCGGTACGCCGCGGGCAGCGTTGATTTCCTGCAGCAGCTTCTGCCCCTCGGCCTGCCAGTCGCCCAGGCGCCCGCTGAGCAGCGGCCGGGCGAGCACGATGCGCCAGTCGCGGCCCTCCTGGCTGACGCCGATGTCGATGAACTGGGGGTCGAGCACCACCTGGCAGAAGCTTTCCTCGATGGCTTTCATCGCCGCTTTCGCATCGCGCGGCCCGGACAGGCTGATGGCCTGCACGTTGACCATGGGGTAGGCGGCGCGGCTCATGGCCTGCTGCAAGTCACGGGTGCCTTCGGGCGACAGCGCCAGGCGGGTGTCGCTGTTGAGCGGCGGCAACTCCAGCGAGGCCCCGCCGCCACAGTGCTGGGACTGGCTGCGGTAGACGTTGATCGTATCGATCAGTTGCGCTTCTTCGCCGCTGATGGCCTGGGCGCCGGTCGAGGCGAGCAGGCCCAGCGACAGGCCGAAGAAGCAGGCAACGGATGGGACGCGCATGTGGATCTCCCTGTACTGGCAGCGTCTGCTTGTGCGCTGCCCATCCTACACAAGCGCAGGGCTTTTGGCCCAGCGATGTGCAGGGCTGTGAACCCTTGGTCATTCGATGTGGTGCGGTGTAGGGGTGGGTAGACCGCCTGCCGGCGCAAAAGTGCGATCCATGCTGCACCCAGCGCCGTACCCTCAACGCGCCAGCGCCTGGTTCGGCTTGTAGAACAGGAAATGGGTGGTTTGTGCCGTCTGCCGGTAAGTCTTGGCCCAGTCGGGGTGGACGGTACGGTCATGGAAGTACAGCGCACCGTCCGTAGGGTCCTTGAGCTGCTGGTTCAGGGCCTTGCGCGCGATCTCCTTAGCCACCGCGTAGCGTTCCTCTTCTTCCACCTGGTCGGGGCGCCCGTCGCACCACCAGGAAAACTGGCAGCTCTTGCTCTCCACCCCTTGCTTGACCACGCCGCAGATGGTGTTGGGGAAACCGTCATGGCCCAGGCGGTTGAGCACCACGCTGGCCACCGCGCTCATGTCCTCGCTGTCGGCACCCTTGGCTTCCCAGTAGATGGTGCGGGCCAGGCAAGTGATGCTGTCGTCCATAGGTGCCTGGCCGGCCGGGTCGACCGCCTGCACTTCGGTGGGGGTGATGGTTTCGGCTTTTTTCGGTGGCGGCGCGTCCTCCACCACCTTTTCCTCCAGCACTTGCGCCTTGTCTTCGGCGACGGCGGCCTTCTGGCTGTCGGCGGCGGTGAGCGGGCCTGCAAGCAGGGTTAGCGACAAGCCGAACAGCATCCACGAAAGGCGCATGGTCGAGGTTCCGAGTAGTGGGGCTGATCACAGTCTAGCCGGGCGGATTCAACTCAGCGTCAGGCTCAGCACCAGCGGCAGGGTAAGGGCGGCGGCCATGGTCTGCAGGGCGATGATGGTGGCCATCAGCGGTGCGTTGCCGCCCATCTGCCGGGCCATCACATAGGACGACGAGGCGGTCGGCAGGGCCTGGAACAGCACGGCCACCACCGCCGCCTGGCCGCCGAGGCCGAGCAGCCGGCACAGGCCCCAGGTGGTCAGCGGCATGACCAGGAACTTGAACAGCGAGGCCGCCAGCAAAGGCTTCACCTGCTGGCCCAGGCGTGCGCCGCCCAGGGCCGCGCCGACGCACAAAAGGCCCAGCGGCAGGGCGGCCTGGCCGAGCGCCTTGACCGTCGGCTCCAGCCCCGCCGGCAAACCCAGGCCACTCACCCGCAGCAGCAGGCCACCGGCGCAGCCGATGATCAAGGGGTTGGCGAAGATTGCCTTGAGCACCGTGGCCGGCGAGCTGTGGCGGGCGCTGAAGCGGGCAAACACCAGCACGCAGAGCAGGTTGACCAGCGGCACGATGGCGGCGTTGGCCACCGCCGCCAGGGCGATCCCGGCACTGCCGTAGATCCCGGCGGCCAGTGTGGCGCCGATGTAGTTGTTGAAGCGCACGCCGCCCTGGAATACCGAGGTGAAGTCGGCGCCGTCATGGCTGGCTGCACCCTGGTACAGCACCAGCAGCAGGGCGCCGAGCAGGGTCGAGAGCATCAGTACGCCGACCATGCCCAGTATTGGCACGCCGTCGAGGTTGGCGGTGCCAAGGCCGTGCAGGAACAGCGACGGCAGCAGCACGTAGTAGCTCAGGCGCTCGGCGCCGGGCCAGAAGGTTTCGGCGAGAAAACCGCGCACCCGCAGCCAGGTGCCCAGGGCGATGAGCAGGATGATCGGGACGAGGGTGGTCAGCAGCAGGTGGAGCATGGTCGGCAGTCCGTGGTCGGGTACCGGCACAGGGTAGCGGAGGGGAGTGAACAGAAAAAACGCTGTTTTCTGCAGTGACTGTTGAGAAAAACTGCATCAAGGCAGCGCGGTGTGGGAGCAACTGTCTTGCTTGCCATTCAAACAGCTGCGCGATCCCTGTGGGAGCGGGTTCACCCGCGAACACGGGCAGAGCCCGTGCCAGGCACCGAGGTGTCATCTTCGCGGGTAAACCCGCTCCCACAGGTACTGTGCAATCCGCCCCGCTCAAACCTCCAGGGCGGTCTTCAACACCGCACTCAAATGCCGCCGCTGGCTCTTCTCATGTTCCAGCAACACCACGCGCCGGGTCAGCTGCGGCTCGCCAAACGGCTGCACGCTGGCCGGCGGGAGGCGTTCGAGGTCGTCATCGCTCATGGGGATGATCGCCACACCCAGGCCCATGGCCGCCATGCGTGCCAGGGCCTCCTGGCTGTCCAGTTCCATCTGTTCGCTGACCTGCAGGCGCTGGCGGCGCAGCTCCTGTTCGATCTGCCGGCCGGCCCAGGCGCGCTTGTCGAAGCGCAGGAACGGCTGGCTGGCGAGCAGCGCCGGCACGCTTTGCCCGGCAAGCTCCGGGCTGGCGATGGCCCAGAAGCGATCCTCGAACAGCGGGGTGAATTGCAGGCTCTGTGGGTAAGGGCTGACCGGCTCGGTAGTGATCGCCGCATCCAGTTCGCCGTCCTCGACGCGCCGGGCCAGCTCCGCCGACATGCCCGAGACCACGCTGATATGCAGTTGCGGATGGTGCGCCTTGATCCACACCAAGGCCCGCGGCAGGCGCCGCGCCAGTACGGTGTGGATCGCGCCGATGCGCAGGCGGCCACGCAGGCTGGGGCCGCTGGCGAGGGTGTCGGCCAGTTCGTCATAGGCGCCGAGGATGCTCTCGGCGCGGGCCACGGCCAGTTGCCCGGCCTCGGTCAGCACGACTTGCCGGCGGCTGCGGTCGAACAGGGTGACCTGCAGTTCGTCTTCCAGGGTCTTGATGTGCAGGCTCACCGCCGAGGGCGTGAGGCTGAGCAAGTCGGCGGCGCGGGCGAAGGTGCCGTGGCGGGCGATGGTCACCAGGGTGCGCAGGGCTTTGAGGGACACGCGGGAACTCCGGGGTGCAGGGCAATAAGCAGAGGGCACGATACTGCAATAGCGGCCTCAGCGCCCAGTGCGCCCATACGCCTGGCTGATCCGGTCGATCACCATCGCCAGGGCGACGATCGCCAGCCCCGCCTCGACGCCCTGGCCGACGTTCAGCGTCTGAATGCCGGCCAGCACGTCCTCGCCCAGCCCGCGGGCGCCGATCATCGAGGCTACCACCACCATCGACAGCGCCATCATCACCGATTGGTTGAGCCCGGCCATGATGCTCGGCAGCGCCAGTGGCAGGGCGATGCGCCGCAAGCGCTGCCAGCGGCCAGCGCCCAGACCGTGAGCGGCCTGCAGCAATGACGGGTCGATCTGTGCCAGGCCCAGCTGGGTCAGGCGCACCAGCGGCGGCAGGGCGTAGATCAGGGTGGCGAACACCGCCGGCACCTTGCCCAGGCCGAACAGCATCAATACCGGGATCAGGTAGACGAAGGCGGGCAGGGTCTGCATGACGTCGAGCACCGGCAGCAGCAGGCGCCGGGCCAGCGGGCGGGTAGCCAGCAGGATGCCCAGCGGCACGCCGATCAGCACGCACAGGCCGGTGCTCACCAGCACCAGGGCGAGGGTCTGCAGCAGCTTGTCCCACAGCCCCAGCACGCCGATCAGCGCCAGCAGCCCGGTGAGGGCCACGGCGCGCAGCAGGCTGCGGCTGGCGTGCCAGGCCAGCAGCCCGACCAGCAGCAACAGCAGCCACCAGGGCAGCAGGCGCAGCAGGCTTTCAAGGCCGACCAGCAGTTGCAGCAGCTGCTCGGAGACGCCGCGTAACTGGTCGCCGTAGTGCAGCACCAGCCAATCGACCAGGCGGTTTATCGAGGGCGCGAAGGAGAGTTGCAGGGCTTCGGGGAAGCCGCCGCTCACAGGCCGGCCTCGACCTTGGCGGCCTTGTCGGCGGGCAGCCATGCCCTCCATACCTCGGGGTGTTCGCGCAGGAAGGTGAGGGCCGCCTCACGTGGTTTCTGGCGGGTTTCGCTCATGTGGGCGAGCGTTTTGTTCAGGGTGTCGATGGGCAGGTCGACTTTGTCGAACACGGCCACCAGGTCCGGGTACTGGTCATGGAAGGCCTTGGATACGCCGATCGACAACTTGGCCGGCAGCGAGCGGCTGCCTTGCGGGGTGGGGTTGTTGGCATCGGTGAGGGTGGCCCAGGCAGCCGCATCGAACGCCGGTTCTTCCAGGCGCACGAGTTCATAACGCCCCATCAGCGGGGTCGGGCTCCAGTAGTAGAACAGCACCGGCTGGCCGCGGCGGATCGCCGAGGCGATCTCGGCGTCGAGGGCTGCGCCGGTGCCGCTGCGGAAGTTGTTGTACAGGGTGTCCAGGCCATAGGCCTTGAGCTTCTGGCTGTTGACGGTCTCGGAGGTCCAGCCGCTGGGGCTGTTGAGGAAACGGCCTTTTTCTGGCACCTCAGGGTCGCGGAACACCTGCGGGTAGCGCTTGAGGTCGGCAACATTTTTAAGGTCCGGGGCCAACGGCTTCAGGCCACGTGAGGGGTCGCCTTTGATCACGTAGGCCGGCACCCACCAGCCTTCCTCAGCGTTCTTCACCGTATCGCCCAGGGCGAATACCTGGCCTGCCTGCTCGGCCTTGACCCAGGCGGGGCTGCGCCCGGCCCATTCCTCGGCAATCACCTGCAGGTCGTTGCGTGCCAGCGCCACTTCCATGCTCACCGAGGTGCCGGGCAGGGTGTCGGTGGGGTAGCCGTAACCACGCTCGACGATCAAGCGCAGGATCTCGGTGGTGAGTGCGCCGCTTTCCCAGGTGATGTCGCCGAAGTGGATCGGGGCCGGTTGTTCGGTCGAAGCGTTGGCGGTGGCCAGGCCGAAGGCCAGGAGCAGACCGGCCATCAGGGCAGGGAGCTTGTTCATCGAGGCCTCTGGGTGTCTGACTCGGGTGCGGGCAAGTGTAGACGAGCCCTGCAGGGTGCCAGGGAAAGCCGGCAGGCTGCGGCTGGGACTGTTGCCGGTGAACAATGGTGCCTGGCTTGCACCCCCTCCCGTTGAAGGATCAACCGATGAACCTGGCTTTGAATTTCGTCTACTACCGCAACTTCCGTTTCGACGGCAAGATTCATGTCCGCTGTGAGGGCGAGGATCTGCACAAGGTCGCTCGCGTTCGTTACGAACTGCACCGTGTGACGGCCGAGGGCGCGACGTCGCTGACGGGCGTTTCGGCGCGGTCGTATGCCCGTACCGGCTCGTTGGCCGATCACGGCTGCCCGGCCAGCCTGCTGACGTCGGCCCGAGCAGGCCGCTACCGGATCACCCCGAGGGTCATCTTGCTGGAGCAGGCGGCCCGAGCGATGGGCCACCCTGTGGGGCCGGACGGTGTGCTCGATCAGCCCGCATTGTTCATCGATATCCACGAGGACGAGCTGGGCAGGCGCATCCTCGACAAGATTCCACTGGATAACACACTCCGGCGCGGCAGACGCGCCATTGCCCAGCAAGCCGATGGGGCGCAGCTGGATGACCCCCATGGGCAGACCTTGTCGCCGTTGCCCGAGGTTGGCCCCGGCGAGCGTTATCCATCCCTGCTGATCAAGTTCCGCGACGCCGGGCTGGAGCAACTGTTGCAAGACATGCGCCCAGGTGCGCACAGCGCCCTGTCGCGCCAATGGCCGAACCTGGCGGCAGTCATTGTCCTGCGTCCAATGCTTGAGCCCGGGGAGCTGGGTGATGAACGGCTGGCTGCCCTGCGTCCCTATTGCTGGATGGAGCAGCCTGCCAGCATGAGCGGCGATACCTATCTCGCCCTGCTCAAGACGTTCGCCGCGCTGGATTGTGTCGAGTCGCTGCAGTGGGCGCCGCCTGCGCCTGACGTGCCGTATGTACTACTGGGCGCGGCGGCGTTGCTGGCGACGTTGGTGACCGGTGGCGCGGTGGTGCTGGGCAATCAGGCGCATGAAGATGCCCAGCCAACGCCAGATTTCGAAGCACGCCAGGCCTACCTTGACGAGCCCGGGCCGCGATGGCAGGGCCTTAACGTGCGCAAGGCCTGGGCCGGCCAGGTGACGGGGAAGGGCGCGCGTATCCATTTTTCCGACGGCGGGTTGTTTCCCAACCACGAGGACTTGCGTGGCAACACCGACCTGAAGCTTGTCGGCTCGACGCCCAATGACGACCCCGAGCACGGTACGGCCTCGGCAGGGGTCATGCTGGCCACGCGCAACGGCTTTGGGGTGACCGGAATCGCCCATGACAGTGAACTGTACCTGCATGACAACCGCGCCGACGATGCCGCCGGCAATTCGCTGACGCTCAAGCAGCTGTTACGCCAGGTGCAGCCAGGCGATATCGTCGGGATCAACCGGCAGACTGCCAGCCCGCAGGTGCTGACTACCATGCTGCCGTCGTTGCATGACCGGCCATGGTGGGACGTGATGCAGGCACTGAGCCGGCGTGGCGCCGTGGTGGTCAATGCCGCCGCCAACGGCAGTTCGGCTACCTTGAACGACAAGGGCACGGTGAGGGGCTACGGCGTCGATCTGGCGCACTGGCGTCACTTCGACGACCACGGCGATGCCGGCTGCATTCTGGTCGGCGCCTGCCAGTCCTGGGATGGCAAGCCGCACCAGTACTCCAATTTCAATTATCGCCACCGCATGCTCAATGCCTGGGGTGACAGCGTGGTCACCCTGGGCTATGGCAAGCTCCAGGACAAGTCCGGCCATGACCGGGACTACACCGACACCTACGCTGGTACGTCCAGCGCGACGCCTTTGGTGGCGGGTGCCCTGGCGCTGATCCAGTCGTATGCCATCGAGCAGCATCACATCTACCTGGATGGCGACCAGATGCACCTGCTGGTCTCGGCCTCGGGTTATCAGGACGCGACACTACCGGACAGTGATGTGCTTCCCATGGGAATACGGCCGGACGTACATGGCGCGCTGGTGCTGCTCGACCGCCTGCTTGGTGGTGGCCGCTTCCATTCGCCTAGGGACGAGCTGTGAGCCGTGCACAGCCTTCAGGCTGCTGACCTGTCAGTACTGATCCATGAAGCCCTGATGCTCCTTTGCAAGGCCGTTCAACGATTGGCTGACCTGGGCTGGCTCGTTGACCTGTCCGGGTCGGGAGCACCCATAACGTTGAGCTTCATTGGGAAGGTTTGCAGGCTGCAACTCATGCCGTCGTCTCGCCAGAATCGATCATTCGGCATGCTCGAACATGCTATTCGCTCAACTGGAAAACAAGGTTCTAAGGATGGATGATTTAAGTTTCGTGCATTACCGCAACTTTCAATTCGATGGCTTTTTGTTCGTGCGTTGCGTGGGCGCCGATCTTGGCAAGGTCAAGAGCATCCGCTACGTATTGCGAACGGTCATTGACGGGCGGCCCCGGCGGCTCGAGGACAGGACGGTCACAGGCCAGGCCAGCAGCGGTCAGTTGGAGGACTATGGTTGCCCCGCCACGTTCAGTGTGGCGGCTTCAGCCGGTACGTTCTCGATAACGCCAACGGTGACCTGGATCGACAGCACAGGGGAACGGAGCCAGGCGTTCGCTGCATTGATGTTCGATATCAAGGCCGGGGAAGTGACGCGGCGCTTGCTCGATAATGTTCCGCTGAGTCGCAGCGAACGCAGCATCGAGAACAAAGCGCATAACTTGCCGGTTCTGGAAGATGAAGCCCTGCAAGGGCACCCTGAAATCAACTCCGGCCCTGCACTGGGCCCGCTGCTGCTGGCATTTGCCGAAGGTGGCGCAGAACGATTCGCGGCGGATATGGAGCCCTCGTCGGGTTCTCGTTTGGCGAATCTGTGGCCCAAGCTGGGGGAGGTAATCAACTGGCAGCCTGTGCTTGAAGCCGATGAGCGAGACGACCAGGCATTGGCCGTACTGGCGCCGTATTACCGTATCGAGCAACCCGACAGCATGCTCAACGATACCTTTGTCGCCTTGGGCAGGACCCTTGCCTCGCTGGATTATGTGCTCAGCGTGCAGCTTGTGCCGAAGGGCGCAGAGTCGCCAGGCTGGGCACTGGCTGGCGCCGGTTTGCTGGCGACCCTGTTTACCGGGGGCGCTGTGGTGCTGGGTAACAGAGCTAATGAAAATGCCCGTCCGACGCCAGACTTCGAAGCGCTGCAAAGCTATCTGGACGAGCCCGGTGCAACAACGAAAGGCCTCAACATTCGCAAGGCCTGGGAGCGGAAGGTCATAGGCAAGGCGGTGCGTGCCCACCTGACCGATGGTGGCCTGGATAAGGATCACGAGGACCTGCCTGGTTTCGCGCAGATTCATGTGGTCGAGGCCGGGCCCAATGACGATCCGGTGCATGGCACCGCCGCAGCGGGGCTTTTAGTCGCGAAAGCCAATGGCTTTGGTACAACCGGTATCGCCCATGGCGCGCAGCTGTACGTTTACCACAACCGAAGTGCCAACTCGCAGACGCTCAAGGCACTGCTGCGCCTGGTGCTGCCGGGTGATGTCGTGGCGTTCAACCGGGAGGTCGAGGCCGCAGGCATGCAAGGTACTCGCCTGCCGACCCTTCACGCTGAGTTGTGGTGGCAAGTTGTTCAAGAACTCAACGCGCGAGGCGCGGTGGTGGTTTGCGCCGCTGGCAACGGCCACAGGGCAGACAATGCGGCTGTGGGAGCAGTCAAGGGGCGTGGTGTCGACCTTACGGCTTGGCGTCACTTCGACAACCATGGCGATGCTGGCGCCATCGTGGTTGGCGCTTGCCAGTCATGGTCTGGCGAGCCCAGCGAGTGGTCGAACTTCCAGTACCCGTACCGGATGCTCAACGGCTGGGGTGATGGTGTCGTGACCTTGGGTGTGATCCACGACAAGGACCTGCAGGACAAGCCCGGAACAGACCGTGACTACACCAACTTCTACAACGGCACGTCGGCGGCGACGCCGATGGTCGCGGGTGCGCTAAGCCTGATCCAGGCCTATGCCATCGAGCGGCACCATGTCTACCTCAACGGCGACCAGATGCACTTGCTGGTGATGAAGTCCGGGTATCGAGACGCCACGCTGCCTGGCGAGACGAACTTGCCGATGGGGGCCAGGCCGAACGTCGAGGGTGCCATGGCGTTGCTCGATACCATTCTGGCCAGTGGCCAAACCGAGAAAGATGAGTTGTAGCATTGGACCGGCCTGCGGGCGCACGAGGGTGCGCCCGCAAACCTTGGGTTCACACCCGGAATTGATCCATCAACCCCTGCTGCTGGTTGGCCAGGCTGTTCAGCGACTGGCTGACCCGCGCCGATTCGTTGGCCTGGCCCGACAGCGACTCGGTGACGTCGCGGATGGTGGCGACGTTGCTGTTGATCTCTTCGGCCACCGCGCTCTGCTCTTCGGCAGCACTGGCGATCTGCAGGTTCATGTCGGTGATCACCGTCACCGCCTGGCCGATGCGCTGCAACGCGGTGGCCGCCTGGCCGACCTGCTCGACACCGCCCTGGGCCTGGCGGTGGCTGCTGTTCATGGCGCCGACCACATCGCGGGTACCGGCCTGTAGCGCCTCGATCACCTGGCGGGTCTCTTCCACCGACTCCTGGGTACGGCGGGCGAGGTTGCGCACTTCATCGGCGACCACCGCAAACCCGCGCCCGGCTTCACCGGCACGGGCCGCTTCGATGGCGGCGTTGAGCGCCAGCAGGTTGGTCTGCTCGGCGATCGAGCGGATCACTTCCAGTACCGAGCCGATCTTCTCGCTGTTCTGCGCCAGGCCTTCGACCTCGGCCATGGCGCTGCTCATGTCGGCGGCCAGGGTGTCGATGCTGGTGGTGGTGCGGTCGATCACCGCCAGGCCTTCGCGGGTGGCCTGATCGGCGTCGCGGGCGGCCTGTGCGGCCTGGGCCGCGCTGCGGGCGACGTCCTGGGCAGTGGCGCTCATCTCGTGGGAGGCGGTGGCCACCTGGTCCACCTGGCGGTACTGCTGCTCCATGCCGGCGCTGGTTTGCGTGGCGATGGCCGCGGACTGGTCAGCGGTGCCACGGGCGGCCTGCACCGAACGCTTCACTTCGGCGATGGTCGGCTGCAGCTTGTCGAGGAAGCGGTTGAACCAGCCGGCCAGTTCGCCCAGCTCGTCGCGCTTGTCGTATTGCAGGCGGCGGGTCAGGTCGCCTTCGCCGCTGGCGATGTCCTTGAGCATGGCGGCCACGCCGAGGATCGGCTTGGTCACGGTGCGGGCCATCAGCCACACCAGCAGCAGGCCGGCGATGGCGGCGGCCAGGCCCAGGCCCAGTTCCAGCAGGGTGCCGCTGGTATTGAGAGCGTCGAGCTCCTGCTTGAGTGTTTCGGCCGGGCCGGTCAGGGCGCTTTCCGGTACGTCCAGCAGCACGCCCCACGGCTTGCCGCCGGGGATCGGCTCGAAGGCGGCCAGCACTTTGAGGCGCTGCGCACCATGCAGGATCTGCAACTTGCCTTCGGCCAGCTTGCGCACCAGCTCCGCGCCTTGCGCGGTGTCGACCTGGTCCAGGCGCTGGGCCAGCTTGCCGGCATCGGCGCTGTAGCCGGCCAGCAAGCCGACCGGGCTGAGGATGCCGACCGTGGTGCGGCCTTCGTACAGGCCACGGCTGGCCGACTCGCTCAGGGCCTGCAGGCTGTTGAGGTTGATGTCGATGGACAGGGTGGCGATCACCTTGCCGTTGCTCTTGAGCGGGAACACGATGCTGGTCATCAGCACGCGCTGGCCGTCGATGTCGTAGAAGTACGGCTCGACCACGCACACCGTGCCGGTGCTGCGTGGGCACACCCACCAGGTGTTGGCCGGCTGGCCGCTGGGGCCGACTTCGGTGTTGGCCATGTCGTGCTCGGGCAGTGCCATCGAGGTCAGCTGGCCGGCGCGCGGTTGCGACCAGTACAGGGCGAAGCGGCCGGTCTCGTTGCTGCCCAGTTCCGCCTGGCCGGCGAACAGCTTGTCCTTGCCGTCCAGCGCGCCGGGCTCGAATACCAGCGACAGGCCGAGCAGGTCGGGGTTGGCCTGCAGCGCGGCACGCACCTGGGCGGTCATGTCCTGGCGCAGGTCGTAGGCGTCGAGGAAGCGTTTTTCCGCCTGTTCGCGCAGGAACAGCACCTGGCGGGCAAAGCCAGCGCCGTACTGGTAGGCGTCCATGAACTGGCGGCGGATGTTCAGGGCCTGCACTTCACCTTGCGATTCGATGCGCGACTGCGCCGCTTCGCTGAGCATGTGCATGCTGCTGGCCTTGACCAGATCGGAACTGTGGTCCATGCGGTACAGCGAAAGGCCGACCAGCAAGGTGACGATACTGGCCAGGCACAGGCCGGCCAGCAGGGTGATCTTCCATTGGATGGAGAGTTGTCGCAGCGCAGGCATTGGGGCAAATCCCTTGTAATAGGTTTGATGCTGCATGCTGTATCGGCGCTGCAGGATTTTTCTTTATTCAAACGTTCAATTTAAATCTGCTACTTTCGTCCATGTCCTACAAAGACACGCGGCGCAGACGCTTTTGACTTCTGCTGGCCTGTGCTTCAGAGTGTGCGCCCTTCATAACAACATCCCCTGGTCCGGCCACTGCCTGCGCGCAGCTGTCGCCGGAACGCTCGTTTTTTGTCTGTCGTAAAGAGGTTTGCACACCATGAATGCAGTGATTGCCGCGGTCGGGCTCATGCTGATCCTGAGCCTGTCCCGCGTGCATGTGGTCATCGCGCTGATCATCGGCGCCCTGGCCGGTGGCCTGGTCGGTGGCCTGGGTATCGAGGGCACGCTCAAGGCCTTCAACGGTGGCCTGGGTGGCGGTGCCACGGTGGCGTTGTCGTATGCGCTGCTTGGCGCCTTCGCCGTGGCCATCGCCAAGTCGGGCCTGGCCCATGCCCTGGCCGACCGCGCCCTGGCGATGATCGACCGTCAGGGGCATGCCGAAGGCGGCAAGGTCAAATGGCTGCTGATCGGCCTGATGCTGGTGGTGGCGGTTTCGTCGCAGAACATCCTGCCGATCCACATCGCCTTCATTCCGTTGCTGGTGCCACCGCTTTTATATGTACTGACGCGCCTGCGCATCGACCGCCGGCTGATCGCCTGTGTGATCACCTTCGGCCTGATCACCCCGTACATGTTCCTGCCGGTGGGCTTTGGCAACATCTTCCTCAACGAGATCCTGCTGGCCAACGTCGCCCGCGCGGGCGTGGACGTGAGCGGGGTCAATGTCACCCACGCCATGGCCATCCCGGCGGCCGGCATGCTCGCTGGCCTGCTGCTGGCCGTGTTCTTCAGCTATCGCAAGAAGCGCGACTACGACCTGGCGCGCATCGAAGAGGTCGAGCAGGTCAGCGTGCAGTACAACCCGCTGACCCTGCTGGTCGCCGGTGTGGCCATCGCTGCGGCCTTCATCATCCAGCTGTGGCTGGACTCGATGATCATCGGCGCGATGGTGGGTTTTTTGATCTTCTCGCTGTCGGGCATCGTGCGCTGGAAGGACACCGACGACCTGTTCACCGAGGGCATGAAGATGATGGCGATGATCGGCTTCATCATGATCGCCGCCTCGGGCTTTGCCGATGTGATGAAGGCCACCGGTGAAGTGAAGACCCTGGTCGAGACTTCGGCGCAGTGGATCGACCACAGCAAGGGTATCGGCGCGTTGCTGATGCTGCTGGTCGGGCTGCTGGTGACCATGGGCATCGGTTCGTCGTTCTCCACCGTGCCGATCCTGGCCGCGATCTTCGTGCCGCTGTGCGTGCAACTGGGCTTCGACCCGGTGGCCACGGTGTGCATCGTCGGTACCGCCGGTGCCCTGGGCGATGCCGGGTCGCCAGCCTCGGATTCAACCTTGGGGCCGACCTCGGGGCTGAATGTGGATGGCCAGCACCACCATATCTGGGACACCGTGGTGCCGACGTTCATCCATTACAACCTGCCGTTGCTGGCGTTTGGCTGGTTGGCGGCGATGACGCTTTGACGTGCGTTTGATCTGGGGGCGCTCTGCGGCCCTTTCGCCGGCGTAGCCTGCTCTCACTTCCACCGCGTCGAACGTGAGCCTTGTGCTGTACCTGTGGGAGCCGGCTTGCCGGCGATCACCGGCGTAGCCGGTGGCCGGTATCGCGGTGCCTGCATCGCCGGCAAGCCGGCTCCCACAGGAATCGCGGATGTTCAAGGAGCCGGGTTAGACGCCTCCCTCAGCCGCGGCTTGGCGGCGGGGTGATGCGGTTGAGGACGGTGCTGCCGTCCTTGCTGCGGGTGAGGTACACCGGCAGCACCTTGGGCAGGGTGTCGACCAGGCGTGCCACTTCGCGGGTGTTGTAGACGCCGCTGATGCGGATCCTGGCGGTGCTGTCGTCGGCCAGGCGCAATGGCTTGTCGAGGTAGCGGTTGATCACCGGCAGCGCCTGGGCCAGGCTCAGGTTGTCCAGCACCAGCTTGCCACTGCGCCAGGCCAGGCTGTTGCCCGAGTCGTCGCTCTGGCTCAGCTGCGGTTCGAAATCACCGGTGTGGTAGCTGGCCTGCATGCCCGGGCCGAGGCGGTAGCCACCGGCGTTGCCATCGTTGCTGACCAGCACCGAGCCCTCCACCAGCGTCACCTTGACCTGGTCTTCATACTTCCACACGTTGAACTGGGTACCGGTGACCCGGGTCTGGCCGTTGCCGGCACGGACGATGAAGGGGTGGCTGCTGTCGTGCGCGACCTTGAAGAACGCCTCGCCCTTGATCAGGGTGACGCGGCGTTCGTCCTTGTAGTTCAGGTAGCGCAACTCGCTGTGCAGGTTGAGTTCGACGCTGCTGCCGTCGCTCAGGCGTACCTGGCGCAGCTGGTCGGTGGTTTCGACATGCTGGTAGCCGTTGGGCAGCCAGCCTTGTTCCCAGCCCACCCAGCCGGCCAGGGGCAGGGCGAGCAGGGCAATGGCCGCCGCCGAGGCCAATGGCCGCCAATTACGGGCCGCGGCCTGCCGGGGTTTGAGCGCCACCACCTGGGCGCTGCGCGGCAGCAGGTCGGCGGTCTGCCAGATCTCCAGCATCGCCTGGTACTCCTGCGCGTGCCGCAGGTCGGCCGCCAGCCACTGGCTGAACGCCGCCTGTTCCGCCGCCGTGCAGTCTTCGGCGTGCAGGCGCATGCACCAATGCGCGGCGGCGTCGGTGATGGCATCGTCTTCGCTGGGGGTGAGGCGGTCCTGGTTCATTACGGCTCCCGGTTTTGCGGGCATTCTACCCTCGGGTGGGGGCTCCCGAGAACGGATTAATGGCGAATGACTATCAATTGTAGGAATTTTCCTGGTGGATGCACATGGGTCGCATTGGCACGGGGCAGTGTTCGCCCGCGCTGCCCCGTGTTTCAGAATGGCTCGATTACTGACGGATAGAGGCTGGCGCTACGGGCCCGAATGCTCGCTTGCAGTGCCTGCATGACGCTGTTCAAAGCGGCCTTGAGTGTGCCCTTCGTGGCTGGGGCTTCGCTTTCACCGTTCAGTGGCCTCTCCAGGCCATGCATATCCATTGCCAACAGCGACCTGGCATTTTTGTCAGTTGCCGTCTTGGACGCGTCGGAATCGAATGTAGCCATCCGACAGCGAGCAGGGGCAAGACAATGGCCTACACCGCCGCAGACTTTGAAAACCACTTTCATTCGGATGAGCCGCTCACGGTGGACGGCATCATCGGCACCTATGTTGTCGCACTGGACGACCAGTTGCAGATCAAGGCGGCTCAAGTACAAAACATCGCCCTTGCGGGTATCAAGTCGGTACCTGAGCTTGAGCGGAAAATGGCTGAGGCCTCCGCTGCGCTCAAGCAGTTGATCGACGATGGGGCTGTTCTGCTAAAACCTGAGCAATGGCAGAGCCTTTCGCCGGCCAGCGGTCCGGTACTGGCATACCTGCCTGGGGGCTACACCGGGCCACAGAAGGCAGCCTTCCTGTACGGATTGCCCACCTTTAAAGCCAACGCCGTGTCGCCCAGCATCCAATTCACGGTGGATGCGAAGTGCAGAAGCACTTATGACGCTATCAAAGGCAAGTATGACCCGCTCGGTAAGTGGAGTACCTATGACGGGCAGTACGATTTTACCCGTTACATCGGTGACATTTACCTACTGGAGGCTGCGCTGGCAGCCACTGCGGATGACTCGGTAACGCGAGAGCCCTCCGGGCCTGAGGGCACCCCGGCGGAGTCGTGGAACACCTATTCCGACGGCCCGCTAGCCGATTTCGTGGACATTGGCAGCGAGGACGACAACGACAAGTTGCCGGACATGACGGGCTTCGAGACGGACACGATCGGGGCAGGGGTACACGTATGGCGTAGCCCAGGCTTTCTGCTGGCCGATCGTGATCTGGAGGTTGGTGAAAAGGTCCAGGCCTGGGTGGTGCGCACGCAGGACGGGGGTATCGCCAAAGCCGTTGCCCTGACCGCCGACAAGACCAACAAGGCCATGGCGCAATGGCCGGTCGAATTCCTCAAGGCGGTCAATGCCGCGCCTGCTGCGAGCGAAGGCGGCAAATTGTTGCTCGGCGGTCGTTTGAGCGAAACAGGTGCACTGGAGGTAGGCGAAACCGATAGCCCATCGACCGCGGCAGTCGCATCAAAGTCGGCGGTAGAGAAAGGCGCCCTGAACCGGCTCTGGTGTTACGGCAATGACCATCGGTTGTTCACCAATGCACCGTTCCAGACCAATCTGGCGATCGCCGGGCGCCTGCCGGACATGGCCCTGCCCGAGGGTGAAAGTGTGGTTGTCCAGGTACGCGACCGCACTACGTTGCATCTGTACGAAACCCATCTGTTCACCCCGATCAGCGAGGCTGAATGTGCTTCGGGCGTATGGTCGAAAGCGCTGTGCACCGCCATCAATGCCACGTACGGAATGTTGCGGGCGGGTGTGCGGGCGGATGAAAAACCGCGCATAGCGCCAGCCGAAAAAGGCAATGCACTGTGGGTGCCGCAATGTTCCGATTTGTCGGTGGAGGTAGACCGCATCGGTTGGCGCAGGCACCGAGTGGTGGAGGCGTTCGTACCGGTAGTGGGGGCGACGGTGCAAGTGATGCTGTACGACCGTTACTCCGGTGCGCAGTTGCCGGGTTCGCCGTTCAGTTACAAGGTTGCAGAAGGCGAGGCCGATGCTGCTGCATGCCTGGCGGCGATGGGCAAGGCATTGAAGGCCTCGATGCTGGGAAGCTATCTGCGATTGGCCGGGCGAGGGGCGGTCGACAGTGCCGCTGGGTCGGCAACGGACTGGGCGTTGTGGGTGGTGTCGCTGCCCGTTCGGGTGGTGGTGCTCGGTGTGCCTGGACTAGCCGGCGACTATGAAAAAGCCCTCGAAACACCGGCGGGTGAGTCTCTGACACTGGGGACGGTGTATGCCGATTATCCGGATGGCTTGAGGCTTGCGCTGGTTGACCGTTGGACTGGGCATGATGTTGCTTCCTGGTCATTCAGGGCCAAGACAGATGTAGTTTCGAGCCTGGACGCATGGGGCCATGGGCTGGACGAATGCTTGAGGGCAAGCGGTGATAGAGAGGTGCCCTTGATCGGGTGGGGGCAAGCGTCGGTGCAGGGCGCGAACCTCAAAAATGTGAATGGCGATCTGACGGAATGGACGCTGTGGTTGCCGCAGGATCTGGAGTGCTTGCTCGTAGTCGGGCCGCTGGCGCCGGAGATGAAGGTGAAGGGGGCGCCTCCTCGCATTGGTATGCTGCTCACCTCTCTGCGCGACAGCCTGGTGATTGATGAGGCGTATACATATACCGCTGCACGGAGAAGCAGATCGGGCAGCGCGAAGCTCTTTGCATGGGGTGGCGATGTATTGTCAGGCGACGATATTGCTAGGCTTCATGGTGATATTGGTGGTCTGCGAGGGGATCGGTACCAGAAAGCATTAGCGGATGAAAGGAAGAGTGGCTTCTCGAATAGTTGCTGGACTAACCCTGAATCACCTTACTATTTGGGTCCTCAAGATAGTCTTCAGTCTGCCAGCGTGAGCGCGCTCTTGGCATCACGACTTTCTCGCTCTGATATTTCTTTGCCTAGGAAAGACTCTTGGTGCATTCGGCTACCCTTGGCCATGTTTGCTGAAGCTGTTAGTTGCTCAGGCGGGTCTATGGTTCTTCAAATTGAGTCTTTTAGTTTGGCAGAGCTATATGTCCTTAGAGGTGTTCAATGGCTGGAATTTTTGCAGCTGCTGGACGGGTGTGGTGAGTCGGAAAAGCATGATGCTATCAGGCTTAATTTTGGCAAGGTGCTAAATAAAGATTTTCCCAGCGCGGTGCATGATGAGGTTAATGCATTAAAGATTTCGGCGTCTCTTTCTGTTGGGTCAGATGGTTTGGTGTCCTGTATTAGGAATTTCCTCCCGCTCGCGGCTAGACTTTCGACGCTGTGGGATGCGGAGAGCATTATTGCAAATGAATTTAAAAGAGCTGGCTATATTGAGAGTGAGCATGAAGTTATTTTTATTTATGTAGCTGTTGAGTTTGTTGTTGATATTTTTGGCTTGAAGTGTGGAGGTTTGGAAGAGGAAGGAGCAGCGAGAACTATTAAGGATGTTTTTAAAGGGGAGGATCGGGAATCTAGATTGGAATCTGCCAGATCGATATTAGAAGCGATAAGATATTTCAGTTGGACTTTTGAAGATGCTGGTGATAGTGGCGGCGCTCGGGATCTGGACCCTGGTCTGATTGCTCAGAAGGCGAAGACGAAGGCGCTGGTTCGTAGCTATCTCAAAAGTGCGGCAACTGCTGCGCGTGCTGATGTTATCACTGCTGCGGCGAGCAATGATCCAATTGCTGTCAGGCTGTTGAGTGAATTTGCCGTCTTCGATGAAGTAGTTGCCGATGTTCGCGCTCTCGCTCGCGCTAGTGATGATAAAGTTGTCAAAGCTCGTGCTGGTGGTGATGAAGTTGCTATTGATCTTATTTTTGCAAGTGTGGTGTATAAGATTTTCGAAAAAAATGGCGAATACTCTAGGGGTTCAGCTCTATGGGTGGGCTCTCTAATTTTCCATTCACGATCGCTTGCGGCTTTTTTCTCTGATCCTAAGCTCGACTTTGAAAGGGCGATTCAGATATCGCTAGAGGCGTTGTGTGTAAAAGAGGATAAATCTGCAGATGTGTCCTCGTTTCTAACTGGGGGATTGGAGGGAGGGGTTGAGGAGGTGTTGGCCAGGCCGGAAGTGATGAGTGCGATGAGGACAGGGGGCGCAAACGCTGTGAGAGCCGTATTGCTTCGACATTCAAAACCTCAGGGTTATGTATTTCTGCGGCTGAGTGAAAAGGCATTGGCTAAATCTATTAAGTTTATCTTCTATGCATCCGACCTTGCTGTGCCGGGCATCAGTGCGACGCCATTGAATTATGTGACTCAGGGGAGGCACAGGCATAGTGGTGGTATAAATTTGTACTTGCCTGACGGATTGGAGATTGATTATAGATTTCCCCTTGCCAGTGCTAGCTATGTTGACGAAGCCGGTATAGGTTCTATCTGTTACGAGCACGGCTCGATGCCGGTCGCCAGTGCGCTTTGCATTAATCCGCCCATCAGCGGAAAAGCCTTCATCCCCCCAGACACGCTCTGCGCCGACTACGCCAACACAATCGCCTCGGAGATTTACGACATCACCGGCGCAAGCGAAAACGGCGTCGATCCCAGAACTGGCCTGTTCCACGCCCACTACCCCGTGGGTGTGATCCGCGGCTTGAGTGGCAACGGCCCAGAGCTCGACCTGACCCTGCACTACAGCGCCACCCGGGCCAACGAAAGTGCGCTGGGCGATGGCTGGGCTTTCCGTTTTTCCGCCTACGACAATCGCCTGCACCGCTTGACGCTCAGTACCGGCCAGACCATCACGCTGAAGGCGGAGCACATCGTCAAGGCTACCGGTACGAAGCGCTTGATGATCAACGGCGTCTGCCTGACGGGGGCCAGCGGCGCCTTCAATGCCTTGACCGGGTTGACCGTGATTTACCCTTCCGGTCGCAAGGAACGATTGGCCAAGCCGGGCAAGCACGATGATCTCGAGGCGAATGAACAGTACAAGAGCGCGTTGGTGGGCAAGCTCGACAAGCTTAAAGAGAACCTTGAGCAATGGCTCAAGGAGGGGGGCAACGTGTATGCCCAGGCTGGCGGGGTGATTGCTGGCGGTGGCCTCGGGCTCCTCTTGACGCCCACGCAGCCGGAACTGACCAGCGAGCAGAAAGACGCCATCCGGAAAAAGCTCGAGGCTATCGAGCCGATGCGCAAGGATATGGTGCGCAAGGCATTCATGCTGGTCCCGAACAGTATCACCTCACCCCAGGGGGGCGAGTTGTCCCTGGCCTGGGAGGGCAAGAAAGGCCACGTCAGCCTGCTGACCATCCGCGATGGCGAGACAACGCTGCTCAGCGGCGAGCATGCCGAACCGGTGGCCCAAGGGGAGTACATCACTACGTTCACGGTCTGGCCGAACAGTGAGGAAGCCTACAGCGTCAAGCTGCTGATCAAGGATTGCCTGCTCACCGAGCTCACCCGCACCGGCAAAGACCAGACCACCCCGGTTCAGGTCGTGAAGTTCGGCTACGAGGGGGAGCCGGTGCTGGATCGGGTGCTCTGTTCCATCGAGGAAGAAGACGGCTCCCTGGAGCACGTGAGCTATGCACCCGCCTGGAAGCATTGGGAGATCGGCAACAGCCTCATCCCACTGTCGCGGGTCATCCAGCACACCCTGGTGCCAGGTGCCGGGCAGCAGACCATCAGCCATCGCTGGCAGTTCGAGGGGTTGGACAACCTGGCGATGCAAGAGGGCGATCGCATCGTCGCCACCGAGATGCTCGACAACGGCAGCGGCCTGACCGGGCCTTTCACCCGCCGCACCTGGACGCTGAGGAACGGCTTCAGTGTAGAGACGGAGATTGTCGAAGAAACACCTGGGGTCATGCGCCAGACGACGACCCATACCTACCCCGATAGCATCACCAGTACCGACGAGACCGTGAGGTTCCGCCTGGCGACCCAGCCGATCAAGACGACTGTTACCACGCAGGATTTGCGGCCTTACGCTGCCGATGATCCGGCACCCACTACTCCAGTCGAGTCTTCCACCGTGGAGAAACAGCCATGAGCCAAGACAGCACAGCCACTGCTTCCGAGTCTGTAGCAACGTCTGGCTCGCAAAAAAAGCTGACGCAGACCACATGTTCGGTTTACGACCAAAGCTCTGGGCTGCTTACTCAATTGACGGAGGATGATGGCCAGACCACGCACCTTAGCTACTATAAGGCTTCTGATGGCAAAACCGATCGCAGCAACCAGGTGCCGTCGCTTGATGCACTGCTGGAAGATCTCAAGCTTCGGGACGCAGGCAGCACATCGCTGAAGTCGGCCATGGCGCTAAGTTGCCCGAATATACCTGACGGCGTGTTATCACCTCTGATGGCGCAATATGAGTACCTGCAGTTCCCGGATAAGGACAAGCGCTCGGACATGCGCTTGACGCTCTACGGTTATGCCAAGGGCAGCAAGGACGCCAGTGGCGTCCTTATCCCTGAAACGATATTGGTGCTCGAGGGTGTGGAGGTGGATGTCGGCGTTACGCCCTGGGCTGTGAAAAAGGCCGAGGGGCGTGAAGGTATTGTCGTGAACTTGCAGCAAATCATTCATAGCGAAAGCACTGGCAAGGTCGAGACCAAGACGGTTTCGACCCGCTGGTACAAAGACAATGAAACTTGCCAATCGCGGGAATTGACGGCAACGACCACCGTCGATACCAAGGCCGGCACCTTGCTCTCGAAAAGCACCTCGCCGTTGCAAGAGGCTGGCCTCGACTTGACTGCCATTGTGTCGCAACAGCTGCGTTCCACGCGCAGTGGCCGGGTGCTGCGAGAAACGCAGCAGGATGAGCTGGGGCGGCCCAAAACCATGCAGTACCAACATTATGATGCCCGTGATCGTTCGCTTGGCAGTACGCGTTACGCATGGAATGAAGCCGACTTCACCACCGGTGCTAGCAAGGGTATTGCCCTGGAGACTCAGCAGCTCGTTTGGCTGGATACGAGAGACGGCACTTGGGTGCGCACGTCAGGGCCGGATGGCCGTCATGGGCGCACATTGCTCGATGGCCTGCAACGCCCGGTGCGGCGTGAGCTGCAGCGGGTCGCAGGCGACAACCATGGCGATGCCAATTATGTCTGCCTTGAGACGATTGCCTACGGTTCGGATGGCGAGATTGAGCATCAGTGTGTCTATGACTACCTTCCCGGTGGTTTGTGCCTGCGCAGCGAGGGCGTCGCCATGTCGCAGAGCTTGCGCGACTGGTTTTGGCAGGCAGAGGCAAGTGAGCTGGCACAGGATAGTCAAACTGGCGAGACCCTGACCACAAGGACCGTGACAGGCACCTTGACGCAAGGCCCATTGCGCCGTCTGTCGTCGAGCCAGCGCAATCACCCCGATGGCCAAGTCACTCAGACCCGTTCGTACGAGCGTTGGAATGCTTTGACCAAGACCATGGATAGCAACGGGTTGGCGGTGGTCCAGCATTACAACGCCAAAGGTCAACTGGCCCGGGTGACGGAGCGCTACCTGGCTGACCAGGAAGCGGTCGAGCGAAGCTGGGCCTGCACCCATGATGAGCTGGGCAGGCGAGTGCGGATTACCACACCGGATGAAAGCGAGGTGCAGTGGACATATCAAGGTTTTGGCACGACGCCTGTGAAGATTACGTTGAAGGCCAAAGGCGGCGCACAGCAAGTGCTTGGTCAGCAGAGCCTTGGCGATGACAAGAAGCAGGGTGACGAACTTGTCTCTCGCACGGTTGGAGGTGCTGGGTCGACGTTGAAGTTTTCCCTTGATGGTCAGAAGTATCGACGCCCGGATAACACGCGCATCTGGAGCGAGCGTAGCGACGATGGCCACAGAATGTCTTGGTACACCGACGTCGCCGACAGTGGTGCGCCGGTGCCCAAGCGTTTGGTGGCTTCGTTCAGCTACAACCAGGTCACCCAAGTGATGCTCAGCGAGCGCCCCGAGTCGGCCGAGTTTGCGCAAGCGCGTGTCCATTGCGAAAGCACGGCACCCCAGTTGCTGGGGGTGTATCTGTCGATACGCCATGTGCGTGGCCTCAGGCAACAACTGCAGAACCAGCGATCTCTGCGCGGCAGCGACGGTCATGGACGACATGCCAGCGGGGTGGCAAACCGCGCCTGGCAAGATGGGCAGCAACGCCGAAACCGAGTACGGCGTGGCGGGTTGGAGTATCGGTATCGCTATGGGGCGCAGGGCGAACTCGAGCAACTGGTCGTGCTCGACCTGCGCGGCGGGCGTGCCCTGGCACTGAGTATGGTGTACGACAGCTTCGGCCGCGAGACGCAGCGTACCTACCGTCTGAATGGCGTGGTCAGGAGCCGCTACGAGCAAAGCTGGTCACAGATTGGGCAATTGCTGACGAAAGTGTGGTACCGCAATGATGACCTTCAGTTCACTCGCAGAGAAACCTTCATCTACCACAGGCTGCGCAATGAACTGGAAACATGGAAGGTCGAGGCCACCCAAGGTTTCGCTATCGAGGATGCGCAGGGCCGTGCACTCAAGCAGCAGGCGTATACCTATGACGCCCTGGGTAATGTGTTGACCTGCACCACGACTTTCAGCGACGACCAGACCGAGACCCGCACCTACTCGTACGATGATACGCAGCCGACTCGGCGTACTCGCGTGAGCGTGATGCAGTCCGGCAGTGTTAAGCCCAGTGTCACCGAGCTGCATTATGATGCCAATGGCAGCTTGGTGAAGAATGCCCAGGGGCACACCTTGGCCTATACATACGACGGGCAATTGATGTCAGTCAGAAATGGGGAAAAACTCGTCACCGACTATGAATATGACGAGTTGGGGCGCCTTGCCGCGCAGTGGGATGAAGGCGGCAAGCAACGTCGAGTACTCGAATATGACGGGGACCGGTTGTGCGGCGAGCGTTGGCTGGATGCAGAGGGAAAGGCGTTGCGGCATCGGGTGCTGGATGAAGAAGCGGGCTTGGTCGTCTATCACATCGAGCATGGGGAAAGCAGCGATTCCACACGACTCTGTTTTACCCTGCCAGATCCGCAGAGCGGTGGCGGCGAGGAATACGTGGTGGACGCCGAGGGCCAGTGGGAAAGCCGCTCGATCGGTTTTACCCCTTGGGGTGAAGCGCCCCAGAAGCGCCTCGATAAGATGCAGGGTGGGATGGGCTACAACGCGCAACGTGTCGATCCTGTAACCGGCTACTACCACCTTGGCAACGGCTATCGGGTGTATGACCCGCAGCATCAGGCATTTTACCAGAGCGACAGCCTTAGCCCGTTCGGCGAAGGTGGACTGAACGACCGGGCCTATTGTGCCGGCCAGGACCCTGTGAATTGGCACGACCCCAGTGGGCATATCATGATCAACCGCCGAGAGCAGGCTGAAAGCCTTGCATCGCTGGACGAGATGATTCGCGATACCACACCACCGCATCATGAGCCGACACCTTGGTGGCATTACGTGGCGTTGGGTTACCTGTTTCTCTTGGCCGTTGCTGCGGCTGTTGTGACCGGTGGGGCCGCTGGCGCCTTGATACTGGCGGTGGCGATGGCAGCCACCGCTTTGAGTGCCGCTGCGATGGCATTGCGGCACAGCAATCCTCTTTTATCTAACAAGCTCGATTTGGCGTCTACGATTGTGGGGCTTACGGATATCTTTGCGGGAGGGGGGAGAGCGGCAGGCCGATTGGTTCTCCGAACAGCGGCGAAAGGCGCACGTGGGTTGCGTAGCTTATTGAAACCGCGTTACTTCTTGGAAAGTCTGGCTGGCTGGAGAAATACAGCGCGCAGCAGCGTGCGTGCTGTCACTATGGCGCCGCCGACCGTGCTGAAAGGACGGGTGCCGAAGGCACAGCGGGACGCCATAAACGCTGCAATCGTGCCGAGCCCGCCAAGTACACCGTCGAGAAAACCAAAGTTGAGTGGAGTCCTGCCTACGGAAGAAGTCGATCTCGGTGACTTTACGCTGGTTCGCCGTATAGGTAGCAGTTCGGACGAAGTTATAATCGAAGCTCATGGGATGAATCCTATTTTTAGCGATAAAGTGGATGTGCCGGCAAATAGTCAGTTGAATCTATATGCGCCCGCTACAGGAACGATCACAGTCAATACCTCGGAGCCTGTAATCGGTACTAAGAAATTTCTTTGGTTCTTCACGAAAAAACTTTATGGTCCAACGACCAGTCCAGGCCCCAAGATAATCGCATCCACTGCACCCGTTCCAACCAAAACAGTGCCGGGAGGGCATTTCACAACGAATTACGAACTGAGTCACTTTGAGCACAATACGTTGCAAAATGTCAAAGATGTCGTGACGCACTTTCCCGTTGATATTGTCACGGTGAAGGAAGGTGTGGATACTTCTCTGGCCATGCTTTTTACTGCTTTTAATCAACGTGGTATCCGTTATAAGGTTTACCACGGGCTATTTTGTCGGGCCTCAGAAGCGAAAACTCTGGCCTGTATAAAACTGCCAACTCGGCTTCTTGAGTGAAATGTCCATACTTCGAGAGCGCCAAAGGAATTCGGTCTTGATGGAGGTGGGGTTATAAAAGAACCAAAAATGCATAGTGCTCAATAGTTATCTGATGAAATGCATGTTGCCGGTATCATCATGGCCCATATAAATGTTATGCGCCCCCCGCCTGCGCGCCCGCCTGCGGCTCCAGTATGTACCGCTCAAGAATCTGCCGTATCGCCGGGCAGTAAATCTCGCCCCACGCAGTTTTCTCAGGTGCGAAGAACGTGTAGGTCAGGGTCTCAGGCCCATACTCCCCGGTCTCTTCAGTCGCAATGGCCCGCTGGTACAACAGGTACTTGCCGACGCCCCGAAGACCGCCGCCAGGTGCGCCTGGCATTCAGCGCCGAAGGCCAAAGCCTGGCCGACCGCCTGCTCCAGATCGGCGCGGCGGTGATTAGGGCTTCCGAGAACGTGTTAATGGCGAATGACTATCAATTGTAGGAAATTTCGTAGTAGTTGCGCATGGCTCGTATCTGCTTTCAGCCCATCGCGGGGCACATCCGCGATGGGCCGAGGTTTCAGAACTGCTGTGCCGCCATCCCATACAGGCTGGCGCTGCCGGCTCGGATGCTGGCTTCCAGGGCCAGGCCACGTGGCAACACGCGCTGGAAGTAAAACGCGGCGCATTCGAGCTTGGCGCCATGGAAGGCCGGGTCCTGCGCCTGCCGGGCCTGCGCCACGTTGGCCATACGCGCCCACATATAGGCATAGGCGGTCAAGCCGAACAGGTGCAGGTACTCCACCGCCGAGGCGCTGACCAGGTTGGCGTCCGTGCGGGCCTGCGCCTGCAGCCACTGGCTGACGCGTTCCAGGCGCACCAGTGCCTCCAGCAGCGCCTCGCGATGCAGCGCGGCGTCCACGCAAAAGGCGCGGATCTCGGCCACCAGGCCAGCCAGGGCCTGGCCACCGTCGCCCAGTACCTTGCGCCCGAGCAGGTCGAGGGCCTGGATACCGTTGGTGCCTTCATAGATTTGTGCGATACGCACGTCGCGCACGCGCTGCTCCTGGCCCCATTCGCGGATGTAGCCGTGGCCGCCAAACACTTGCTGGCCCAGCACACAGCTTTCCAGGCCGTTGTCGGTGAAGAATGCCTTGGCCACTGGCGTCAGCAGGGCCACCTGGCGCTGGGCACGCTCGCGCTCGCCGGCATCCTCGGCGTAACGGGCGATGTCCAGCTGTTGCCCGACGTACACGGCGAAGGCGCGGCCGCCCTCGGTAAGGGTGCGCATGGTCAGCAGCATGCGCCGCACATCGCCGTGCACGATGATCGGGTCGGCGCTGCGCGTGGGGGCGTCGCTGCCTGTGGCCGCGCGGCTTTGCAGGCGTTCGTTGGCGTAGCGTGCGGCGGCCTGGTACGAGGCCTCGGCGCAACCGATGCCCTGCAGGCCGATGGACAGCCGCTCGTAGTTCATCATGGTGAACATCGCCGCCAGGCCTTTGTTCGCCTCGCCAACCAGATAACCCTCGGCCTGGTCGAAGTTCATCACGCAGGTGGCCGAGGCCTTGATGCCCATCTTGTGTTCGATCGACCCGCAGTGGGCGCCGTTGCGCGCGCCCAGGCTGCCATCGGCTGCGACCCGGTATTTCGGCACCAGGAACAGCGAGATGCCCTTGGCGCCGGCCGGTGCGTCGGGCAGGCGCGCCAGCACCAGGTGGACGATGTTCTCGGTGAGGTCCTGTTCGCCACCGGTGATGAAGATCTTGCTGCCGCTCAACTGATAGCTGCCATCGGCCTGGGGTTCGGCGCGGGTGCGGATCAGCCCCAGGTCGGTGCCGGCGTGGGGCTCGGTCAGGCACATGGTGCCGGCCCAGCGGCCTTGGTACAGCGCTGGCAGGTAATTGGCCTTGAGCTGTTCGCTGGCGTGGGCGTCGATGGCCAGGCAACTGCCGGCGGTGAGCGCGGAATACAGGCTGAAGCTGCTGTCGGCGGCGTACAGCATCTCTTCGAACAGCACCCCGAGCATTTTCGGCATGCCCATGCCGCCGTGCTCGGGGTTACCGCCCAGGCCGACCCAGCCGCCCTCGCGGTAGGTGCGCCAGGCTTCCCGGAAACCGTCGGGGGTGCGCACTTCGCCGTTGGCGAACTGCACGCCCTGTTCGTCGCCGTTACGGCTGAGCGGGGCGATCAGCTGGCCGGTGAGGCGGGCGGCTTCTTCGAGGATGGCGTCGGCGGTGTCGGCGTCGAGCCGCTCGGCCAGGGCGGGAAGGCGTGCCCACAGGGCAGGGCCTTGGAACACTTCGTGGAGGACGAAGTGCATGTCGCGCAGAGGGGCGGTGTAGTCGGTCATCTAGGGCTCGCGATGGGCAGTCAGGGCTGGGATGTCAGTACCGGCCCCATCGCTGGCAAGCCAGCTCCCACAGGTTCCGGTGCTTTTGTGTGGGAGCCGGCTTGCCGGCGATTGGGGCGCAACGGATGCTCAGAGCGCCCGGGCGCGGTCGCGCAGTACGTACTTCTGGATCTTGCCGGTGCTGGTCTTGGGCAATTCGCCGAACACCACGGTCTTCGGCACCTTGAACCCGGCCAGGTGCTCGCGGCACCAGGCGACGATTTCGCTTTCGCGGGTACCGCCGTGGCCGGTCTTGAGGGCGACGAAGGCGCAGGGCGTCTCGCCCCATTTTTCGTCGGGGCGCGCCACCACGGCGGCTTCGAGCACGGCCGGGTGACGGTACAGGGCGTCCTCGACCTCGATGGTGGAGATGTTCTCGCCGCCGGAAATGATGATGTCCTTGAGCCGGTCCTTGATCTCGACATAGCCGTCGGCATGCCACACCGCCAGGTCGCCGGTGTGGAACCAGCCGCCGCGGAACGCCTCGGCGGTGGCCTCGGGGTTCTTCAGGTAGCCCTTCATCACGGTGTTGCCGCGCATGAAGATCTCACCCAGGGTATTGCCGTCGCGCGGTACCGGTTCGAGGGTTTGCGGGTCGGCGACCATCAGGCCGTCCAGGGTCGGGTAGCGCACGCCCTGGCGCGACTTGATCCGCGCCCGTTCGTCCAGGGTCAGTGCGTCCCATTCCTCATGCCAGGCACACACGGTCACCGGGCCGTAGACCTCGGTCAGGCCGTAGGTGTGGGTGATGTGGATGCCCATTTCTTCCACCGCACCGATCACCTTGGCCGGCGGCGCGGCGCCGGCGACCATCGCCTGCACCGGGTGTTCGATGGCGGCCTTGGCGGCGTCGGGCATGTTGACCAAGGCGTTGAGCACGATCGGCGCGCCGCACAGGTGGCTGACCCGGTGTTCGCGGATCAGCGTGAGGATCTTCTGCGGGTCGACCCGGCGCAGGAACACGTGGGTGCCGGCCAGCGCGGTGACGGTCCAGGGGTAGCACCAGCCGTTGCAATGGAACATCGGCAGGGTCCACAGGTACACCGGGCGGTGGCCCATGGCCCAGGTCATCTGGTTGCCCAGGGCGTTGAGGTAGGCGCCGCGGTGGTGATAGACCACGCCCTTGGGGTTGCCGGTGGTGCCGGAGGTGTAGTTGAGCGAGATCGCCTGCCATTCGTCCTCCGGCCACTCCCAGGCGAAGTCCGGGTCGCCCTCGGCGAGCAGGGCCTCGTAGTCCAGGCCGCTGACCGGCTGGCCCTCGCCGTATTCCGGGTCGTCCACGTCGATCACCAGCGGCGGGTGTTCGAGCAGGGCCAGGGCATCGCGGATCACGCCGTGGAACTCGCGGTCGCCGATCAGTACCTTGGCTTCGCCATGGCGCAGCATGAAGGCGATGGCCTCGGCGTCCAGGCGCACGTTGAGGGTGTTGAGCACCGCGCCGATCATCGGTACGCCGAAGTGCGCTTCGAGCATGGCCGGGATGTTCGGCAGCATCACCGCCACCGTGTCGCCACGGCCGACGCCACGGCCTTGCAGGGCGCTGGCCAGGCGTCGGCAGCGGGCATAGGTTTCGCGCCAGTCACGGCGGATGGCACCATGGATCACGGCTGGGTACTGGCCATACACTGCGGCGGTGCGTTCGATGAAGCTCAGCGGGGTGAGGGCGACGTGGTTGACAGGTGCGGGCATCAGGCCCTGGGAGAAGATCGACATGCGCGGTTCCTGTAGGGGAGGCAGGCGCACTCCGTGCGCTAGACCCCCGGTGGCTGATTGTTAGCTCTGATCAGGGTGTGGGAGGGGCGTGCCTCCCTGTCGCTTTTTTACGCGAGCCGCTATGGTATCTGGAAGATCGACTATAGCAATATAGTAAAACTACTATAACAAGAGCCTTTTCCCGTGAAGCCTGACTGCTCCCCCTTGCTCGCCCTGGACCCGCAACCGAGCCTGCTGCTGGCGGCCGATGCCGGCCCCTTGCAGCTCAACGCCGCCTTGCAGGCATTGATTGCCGAAGGGCCGCCGCTGGCCAGTTGGCTACCGGGCAATCATGCCGCGCTGGTGCGCGCCTGCCTGCGCCAGGGGCGGGCAATAAGCGAGGTCGAGGCTCAGGTAGGCGAGCGCATCCTGCTGTGGACCTTCATCCCCGATCACGCCGGCCAACAGGTGCTGGTCCGCTGCCGCGATGCCAGCGGCGAGCGCCAGGGTGAGCGCGAGGCCAGCCGGGCCCGACGGCTGTACCGGCTGATCACCGAGAACACCACCGACCTGATTTCCCGGCACAGCCCGGACGGTCGCTTTCTCGATGCCACGCCTGCGGCCTTTCGCCTGCTCGGGGTATGGCCGGAGCAACTGCGCGGCAGTCCGGCGCGCAGCCTGCTGCACCCGCGCGAGCGCCGCCAGGCGCTGTTGCAGGCCGGTGCGGCGCTGGAGGCGGACGGCTACCACACCATGACCTGCCGCGTGCGCCATGCCGATGGCCGTTACCGTTGGTTCGAGATCGCCTGCCGGGCGATCCGCGAAACCTATACCGGTGCGGTGGTAGAGATCGTCGCCGTGTCCCGCGATATCACCCTGCGCATCGAGGCTCAGGAAAACCTAGCCCACAGCGCCCGGGTCGCAACGCTGGGCGAGCTGGCTTCGGGCATCGCCCACGAGATCAACCAGCCGCTGGCCGCGGTGCTCAACTACAGCAATGCCAGCCTGCGCTACCTGAACAATCTGGAGCACGATCCGCACGCCCGCGAGCGGGTTGCCCAGGGCCTGCAACGGATCAACCAGCAGGCCACCCACGCCGCCGAGGTGATCCGCCGGCTGCGCGCCTTCCTGCGCAAGGGCCCGCGCCAGCTGCAGGCGCTGGATATCGCCCAGGTTGCCGGGGAAGCGCTCAGGTTGTGCGCCTGGGAGGCGGGTGCGGCGCAGGTACGCATCGAACAGCGGCTGGGGCCGCAGCTGCCGACGGTGTACGCCGATCGGGTGTTGCTGGAGCAGGTGCTGCTCAACCTGCTGCGCAATGCCATCGACGCCAACCGTGAGCAGCACGCAGGCCTTCCGTCGCGTATCCTGCTGGGCGCCTGGCGCCAGGAGGACGGGCTGCTGGTGGAGGTGGCCGACCAGGGGCCTGGCGTGGCGCCTGAGCAGTTGGAGGCGATCTTTACCCCGTTCACTACCAGCAAGGCCGATGGCCTGGGCCTGGGGTTGAGCATGAGCCGCAGCATTGTCGAAGGCTTGGGTGGCAGCCTGTGGGCACAGCTGGGCGAGGGCGGCGGGTTGGTGTTGTGTTGTCGGCTGGCGGTGAACCGGACATGAAGGAGGGGGCGGTGGTGCAAGCGAAGGTGTATGTGGTGGACGACGACCCGGGGATGCTCGATTCGACGGTGTGGTTGCTTGAGTCGGTGGGCTTGCAGGCTTTGCCGTTTACCAGTGGCCAGGCGTTTCTGGAGGCCTGCGACGGTAGTGGCCCGGCTTGTGTGTTGCTGGATGTGCGCATGCCGGGAATGGGTGGGTTGGCGGTACAGCAGGCGTTGCAGCAGCGGGGGGTGGACATGCCGTTGATCTTTGTCAGCGGGCATGCCGATGTGCCGATCGTGGTGCGGGCGTTCAAGGCGGGGGCCTGTGATTTCATCGAGAAGCCGTATAACGATCAGTTGCTGCTGGACAGTGTGCAGGCGGCGCTTGGGCGTGCCCAGGGGGGGGATGGGGCGGTGGAGGAGGTGCAGGGGCGGATCGACAGCCTGACGCCGCGGGAGCGGGATGTGTTCATTCCGTTGGTGCAGGGGTTGGGGAATCGGGAGATTGCCGAGCGGTTGGGGGTCAGTGTCAAGACCATTGACCTTTATCGGGGGCGGGTGATGAAGCGGATGCAGGCGGGGAGTTTGGCGGAGTTGGTGGGGATGGCGATTGCTTGTGGGGTGGTGGGGGCGTTGGGGTTACGGGAGGTTTGAGCTGGGTTATCGTTGGTTTCAAGTTTCAAGTTTCAAGTTTCAAGTTTCAAGTTTCAAGTTTCAAGTTTCAAGTTTCAAGTTTCAAGTTTCAAGTTATAGCTTCGGTCATGCATTTAAAGGTTGTTAATTGTTGGTTGTTGGTTTTGAGTTTTATATGCGCATTCATTTTTGAGAGGGTGTCAGAAATTTTGTGTTCGGGCATAACATGAGTAAGAGGTGCATGTATGCCAACCAAAAAGAAACCGGTTCGAGAGTTGCCGAAGGTCCCGAAAGAGCTGCTTGAACAGTTTTCCGCAATCCCACTGATGACCGCAGAGGCTATCGAAGAGGCCTCTGCCGCCTTCAAGAAAGCACTGATCGAGCGAGCCCTGAACGCCGAGCTGGGTCATCACTTGGGCTATCCTCCGGGCGCGCAGCGCCCAGAGGATGAAACCAACCAGCGCAACGGCAAAAGCGGCAAGACGGTGCTAACCGGCGATGGGCCGCTGCGCTTGGATATCCCTCGGGACCGTGACGGCAGTTTTTCGCCCATCCTGATCCCCAAGCATGAGCGCCGTTACACCGGCTTTGACGACAAGATCATTGCCATGTACGCCCGTGGAATGACGGTCAGAGAGATCCGGGCCTTCCTGTCCGAGCAGTATGGAACTGACGTTTCCCCCGATTTCATCAGCTCTGTGACAGACGAGGTCATGGAAGAAATTGGCGCGTGGCAACAGCGGCCACTGGAGCCGATGTACCCGGTCATTTTCTTTGATGCACTGCGAGTGAAGATTCGCGAAGAAGGCTTGGTG